>NZ_CXON01000010.1:0-122035 GCF_001269405.1 Limnohabitans sp. 2KL-3 | reverse complement strand
TATCCACCAAAACAACGCATGCGATGTGTTTCAGGCTTCGCCTTCTCCCAGCCAGCTCGCCGCCACTCCCTGCCGAATCGAGTTCGCTTTACTGCGCACCGCCAGTTCGCCTCCGGTTGCTCTCCACCCCGCTTCGCAGCGACGCAGTTACCTTCGACTACGGGGCCTTGGCTTACCCCGACATGGACTCTCACCATGCTGTGTACGCGCCTTCACGGGCGCACTAGGAGCGACGCCCCCGTCGCGATCAAGCCTCGCAGACCACCCCCCATCGCCCCGAGGGCGGGGCTCCCACAAAATGCAAGCATTCCCTTGTAGGAGCGACGCCCCCGTCGCGATCAAGCCTCGCAGACCACACCCCCATCGCCCCGAGGGCGGGGCTCCTACAAAATGCAGGCATCCCCTTGTAGGAGCGACGCCCCCGTCGCGATCAAGCCCCGCAGACCACCCCCATCGCCCCGAGGGCGGGGCTCCTACAAAATGCAGGCATTCCCACGAGGGCGGGGCTGTCACACGGACCACCGTGCTGATCGGTGTGCCCAATACAGGCCTTTTACTTCAAACTTCACAGCACCGGATCAATAATGCCCACCATCCCCACTGAGTCTTGAGGTGCCCCATGCAAACCAATGAAACCTTTGAAACCATTTTGCCGCTGCGCGCAGATTTGGCTCTGGCCTTGCGGGCGGCCGCCACTCAGGGACTGAGTGAGGGCGTGTGCAACCACTTCAGCGTGGCGGTGCCCGGACGGGATGACTGGTTTTTGCTCAACCCGCGTGGCCTGCATTGGAGTGAGGTGCAAGCTGCGGACATCGTGATGTGCAACTCGGCGGGCGAGCAACTGGCGGGACGGCATCCGGTGGAGCCCACAGCCATGTTTATCCATGCTGCGGTGCACCGCATTGCCCGCAAATCGGTCGTGCTGCACACCCACATGCCTTACGCCACAGCGCTGACCCTGACGGCGGCGCGTGCTTTGGACACCACCCTGTCGCAGACGGCCATGCGCTTTCATGGCCGGGTGGCGGTGGACGCGCACTACAACGGCCTGGCCTTGGACATGAGCGAGGGTGAACGCATTGCCCATGCCATGCAAGGTGCCGATGTGGTGTTCTTGGGCAACCACGGTGTGATCGTCTGCGGTGAACGCGTGGACTACGCTTACGACGACCTGTACTACCTGGAGCGTGCTTGCCAAGCGCAGGTGCTGGCGGCTTCAACAGGCGTGCCGCTGACGCCCGTGGACTCAGCACTGGCAGCGCGTGTGGCGGAACAGAGCAACGGTGAACGGCTTCAGTCAGAGCTCTTTTTCGCGAGCCTGCGGCGGATGCTCGGTTGAGCTTGGGTTTTGGTATAGATTCGGTGGCTTTCCAACCTGTTCAATCCCATGACCGACATCTCCACTGACACATCGTCTCGCCCCGCACTGCCCGACCGCCTCTCGATCGATGCCCGAAGCCCGCACCATGTGCGTGCCGTGTTCGAGCACGACATTGGCATTCGTTTCAATGGCAAAGACCGTACCGATGTCGAGGAGTACTGCATCAGCGAAGGCTGGGTCCGAGTGCCCGCAGGCAAAACGCTGGACCGCAAAGGCCAGCCCTTGCTCATCAAACTCAAGGGCCAGGTCGAAGCGTTTTACCGCTGAGCCCTTCAGCGGGTGCGGCCTGCCCGCTTTCACCCTTGTGCACGCGCCGCTGCAAGCGCTCAAACGACAGCAACTCTCCAGCCAAGGCACTGGCCATCACGGTCAGTGGGCTGGCCAGCCAGACCTGACCGGGGCCTGAGCGGCCCGGAAAGTTGCGGTTGATGGCGCTCACCGTGACCTGCGATGGATCGGTCGATGAGCCCGGTCCGCAGTTGGCACAAGCCCCGCAAGACGGTTGCAAAATGCGCACCCCCATGGCCGCAAAAGTTTTGTCATAACCGCGTGCTGTGCAGTAATTGCGCACAGCCGTGGTGCCGTACTGCAAAAACACCTGCACCCCTGCGGGCACCTTCAGGCCGTGTTTTTGGCCCCAAGCCAGCACCGCGTGGTAGTGGTCAAAGTCTTCACGTTTGCCAGCGGTGCATGAGCCGCCATAGGCGATGTCGATGCGCACGCGCTCTTGCATGTCCGCCAAAACCAAGCCTTGACCCGGATCACCCGGTTTGGCCACCATGGGACTCAAGCTGGAGAGCTCGATGTCGATCTGATGCTCAAAGTGGGCATCGGGGTCGCTGTGCATCCAGTCTTCCATCAAAAAGTCCACACCCCGGCGTTCTTTCAAAAAGCGCACAGTCTCCAAGTCCGGGGCCACGATGCCCGTGAGCCCGCCCAGCTCGGCGCACATATTGGTCAGCGTGGCACGTTCGTCCGTGCTCAGTTGGGCGATGCCATCGCCCGCGAATTCGAACACCTTGCCCACACCATGCCCTTGGCGAATCCAAGGGGTGGCCAGCAGGTGCAGCATCAGGTCTTTGGCGGTCACGCCTGTGGGCAGTTGGCCCTGCAACTGGACCTTGACCGATTCGGGCCAGATCATGCGCACCGCGCCGGTCACAAAGGCATTGGCCATGTCGCTGGAGCCCACACCAAAGGCCACACAGCCCAAAGCGCCGATGTGCGGCGTGTGCGAGTCGGTGCCCACCACCACCTGGCCGGGCAGTGCGTCATGCTCGGTCATCATGGCGTGCGAGATGCCCGCCACATGGCTGCCGTCGTCTTGCAGCACTTGGGCATCGGTCAGGGTGCGGTGCATGCGCAGACCGTGACGCGACACAAAATCGCGCTGCGCCTGGCACATGGCGTGCATGTTGGCGATCAAACCGGCCTGCACATGGGCTGGACTTTCTTCGACGTATGAGGTGTGGTCTTCAAAAACGACGATCTGCTCTGGGCGTTGCAGCTTGAAGTGTTCGCCCAGTGCACCACGCATCAAGGTGTCGGCCATGCCGGTGTAGTACTCGTGAATGAAGCGCCAGTCGGCCCGCACGAAGAGGCCATCGCCCGCTTGCGGCTGTTCTGGCGTGTGGGGTGCACAAAGACGGTGACGGTGCAGGATTTTTTGGAACAGGGTTTGCGGGGCGACATTCGCCAGCGGTGGCTCGCGCCTTTCCCTGTTGGTACCCACCCCCGTGGGCGATGGAGGGTTGGATAAAAATCGCTGCCCCCAATGCAACAAGCCCCCTGCGCCCAGAATCGACGCCGCCAGGGCCTCGCGCCCCTGCACCAAATCGGCCAGCGTGATGTGTTCGCCCCGTTCAATGCGCTCCAGCAAACCGAAATCGGTCGAGGTGAACAGGCCGATGTTGTCGGCGTTTTGTCGGTAGATGCGCTCAAAACTTTCAGCAAACACCAGCTGAACGCCAGCCAGTTTTTCGGCAGCAGGGCTGTGTTCACGCGATGAACCTTTGCCATAGCGACGGCCCGCCACCAGCACCGCAAAGCCAGCCTTGCGCAGCACCCCCCGCCCAATGGGGTTGAGCCCTTCGCAGCGCAGCCCGGTGTGGGCAAAGTCGCCCAGCGTGTCGTCGTAATGGCTCAAGATGTGCACGGGGGTGATTTCATCGGTCGAGACATCGTCGCGCAACGACCCGGCCTGCTCGCGGCTCAGGGTTTCACCGGCCAGTTGGCGGCGTATCCGCATCGGGGCCTGCGTGAGGTAAAGAATCTTCCAGTTGGTGGTGTTCATGGTGTGTGGGCGGCTGACAAAAATTCGAGCAACTTCAAGGCCGCAGGCGTGAGGGCATCCGATCCTCGGTGACACAGGACAAATCGACGACGCGACCAGCGCTCATGCAGCGGCAGCACCGCCAGCCCGTAGGCGTCGGCATACAGGCGGGTGACTTCGCGTGGCACCAGCGCAATGGCCAAACCCGCCCGCACCACGCGCAGCGCGGCTTCAAAGTTGGTGACAATCACGCGGTGATGCAGCCGCTTGCCCAGCAGGCCCGCTTCACGTTGCAACATCACCTCAACCGCCGAATTGATGGGCATGATCACCTGCTCAAAATCCAGCGTGTCGGCATAACGCAGCTCTGGCAGATCGCACAGCGGGTGGCCTCGGGGCACCACCACGCTCAGGTGGTCATGCCGGTAGGTGCGGGTGTGCAGCAGGCCGGTTTCGGCCGCGTCCCAGCAAATGCCGATGGACGCCACACCTTCGCGGATGCCACGCACCACCTCGGGGCTGATGCGTTCTTCCAGATCGATTTGGATGTTCTGGTGTTCGGCTTTTTTCAAGAACTCGGCGATCTCGTCGACCAGCGACTCGGCCATGACCGAGGCGGTGGCCAGCACATTCACCCGGCCCTGAATACCCGCCGCGTGGCTGGCCATGTCGCGCTCGATGCGGCCAGCGCTCAGCAACATGCTGCGGGCGTGTTCGAGCAAGGTCTCGCCTGCAGCGGTCGGCACCACACCTTGCTTGCGGCGCACCAGCAGGCTGGTGCCCACGGTGGTTTCGAGCTGGGCCAGCCGTTTGCTCACGGCCGAGGCGACCATATGGGCCTGTTCGGCGGCGCGGCTCATGTTGCCCGTGTCGCAAACGGTCACAAACAGTCGCAGCGTTGTCAGGTCGAGGTCGCGCATTTGAATATTCCCATTGGGAACAAATAGTCTTCCAAAATTGAATTGTATGATCGATTGGAAACATTAAACTCGCAGCACACGCACCCCAAGGACATTCCTCATGCATCCATTTCATTGGCCCCAGCGCGTGACGATCCGCGAAGTCGGTCTGCGCGACGGCTTGCAAAGCATCGCCCGCACGCTGCCCACCGCGCACAAACTGCAATGGATTCAAGCCGCTTACGAGGCGGGCATCCGTGAGATCGAGGTGGGATCATTCGTGCCCCCCAAACTGCTGCCCCAGCTGGCCGACACGGCCGAGCTGGTGGCCTTTGCCAAAACCCTGCCGGGCCTGGTGGTGTCGGTGCTGGTGCCCAACCTCAAAGGGGCCGAACGCGCCATGGACAGCGGTGCCGACTGGATGCTGTTGCCGCTGTCGGCCAGCCACGCGCACAGCCTGGCCAACCTGCGCAAAACACCCGACGAGGTGGTGACCGACATCGCCGCCATGGTTGAGGCCCGTCGCACAAGGGGCTCCCACATCCGCATGGAGGTGGGCATGAGCACTGCGTTCGGTTGCACGCTTCAGGGCCGGGTCGAGGTCGCTGAAGTGCTGCGCCTTTTGAAGGTCGTGCTGGCCTTGGGGGTGGACCGCGTGGGCCTGGCCGACACGGTGGGCTATGCCGACCCACGCCAGGTGGGCGAGCTGTTTGCCCAAGCCCGCGAAGTGGCGGGTGACACACTGGCCTGTGGGCATTTTCACGACACGCGGGGTTTGGGTGTGGCCAATGTGATGGCTGCACTGCAAGCAGGCGAGACCCGTTTTGACGCCTGCATGGCCGGCATCGGTGGCTGCCCACATGCCCCCGGGGCCAGCGGCAATGTGGCGACCGAAGACCTGGCCTATCTGATGGCGAGCATGGGCATCGACACCGGCATCGACTTCGGTAAGCTCATGGCTTTGCGCGCCCAAGTGGCGCAGTGGCTCGCGGGCGAATGCCTGCATGGTTCGATCGCGCAGGCGGGTTTGCCCAAGACCCTGCGCACCCCCGAAGTGATGGCATGAACAACTCCGACAAAAAACTCCCCCTCGAAGGCCTGCGCGTCGTCGAGTTCACCCACATGGTCATGGGGCCGACTTGCGGCATGGTGCTGGCCGACATGGGGGCCGAGGTCATCAAGGTCGAGCCCATCGAGGGCGACCGCACCCGGCATTTGTTGGGCTCGGGCGCGGGCTTTTTCCCCATGTTCAACCGCAACAAAAAGAGCATCCAGATCAATCTGCAAAGCCCCGAAGGGGCCGAGGTGGCGCGACGCCTGTGTGCCACGGCCGATGTGGTGGCCGAGAACTTCAAGCCCGGCTCCATGGCCAAGTACGGCCTGGACTACGCCAGCCTGTCGGCCGCTAACCCCAAGATCATTTACGCCAGCCTCAAGGGCTTTTTGCCCGGCCCTTATGACCACCGCACCGCGCTCGACGAGGTGGTGCAAATGATGGGCGGCCTGGCCTACATGACGGGCCGCCCGGGCGACCCACTGCGGGCAGGCACCAGCGTGAACGACATCATGGGCGGCATGTTCGGCGCGATTGGTGTGTTGGGTGCGCTGATCCAGCGCGGCATCACCGGGCGCGGGCAAGAAATTCAGTCCGCTCTGTTTGAGAACAACGTGTTTTTGGTGGGCCAGCACATGCTGCAGTACGCCATCACCGGCAAAGCGGCCGAGCCCATGCCCAACCGCATCTCGGCCTGGGCGGTGTACGACGTGTTCACCGTCAAAAACGGCGAGCAAATCTTTTTGGCAGCGGTGAGCGATGCGCAGTGGGCCACCTTTTGCGATGTGCTGGGCTTTGCCGACCTCAAGGCCGACCCCCGTTACAGCAACAACAACGCCCGCGTGTCATTGCGCGATGTGATGATGCCCGAGCTGCGCCGCCGTCTGGAGGCCTACACCGCCGCCGAGCTCACCGCGATTTTTGAAAAAGCAGGCCTGCCCTTTGCGCCCATCGTCAAACCCGAAGAGCTGTTCGACGATCCGCACCTTCAGGCGACCGGTGGCTTGGCCGATGTACGCCTGACCGACGGCCCCAAAGCCGGTCAGACTGCCCGCGCCGCGTTGCTGCCCTTCACCATGGACGGACAGCGCCTGGGTGTGCGCCAGCAGCCGCCGCAACAAGGTGAAAATACCGATGCCCTGCTGCAAAGCTTGGGGCTGAGTGACGCCGAAATAGACCAGTTGCGCCAACGCCAAGCCGTGGCCTGACCCCATGACGGACAGCGCTCAACCCATGCCCAATTCACTCATTGACACATCGATCCATTGATTCAACCGAAGAAAGAGACACCATGACACAACTCACCCTCAACCGCCGCACCGTTTTGGCGGCTTTGGCTTCCTCTGCAGTGGCGTGGCCAGGCTTGTCACTGGCGCAAGCCGATCGCCCGGTCAAGTTCATCTTGCCCAACGCCACCGGCTCTGGGGTCGACGCCATCACACGCGCTGCCGCACCGGCCTTGGGCAAGGCCCTGGGCACCAGCGTCGTGGTCGAAAACCAAGCCGGTGCCAGCGGCGTGATCGGCTTGCAGGCCCTGGCCAAGAACCCGCCCGATGGTTACACCCTGTCGGTGGTGTCCAACAACGTGGTCATTTTTCCGAGCGTCATCAAGAACCTGCCCTTTGACATGCCCGGTGATTTCACACCCATTGCCGTCTTGGGTGCTACGCCCTTGGTCTTGGTGGCCAACCCACAGCGCGTGCCCTCTGGCAACGCGCGTGATTTCATCGCAGCACTGAAGGCCAAGCCTGACGGCTTCAATTTTGGCTCGGGTGGCACCGGCACCATCTTGCATTTGGCCGCAGAAATGTTCGTGGACGAGGCGGGTGTCAAAGCCCGTCACATCCCCTACAAAGGCGTGGGCCCCATGGTCACCGATTTGCTGGGCGGACAGATTGACTTTGCCGTTTTGGCCTTGCCCAGCGTTCAACAGCACATCAAGAGTGGCGCACTCAAGGCGGTGGGCATGTGTGGCGACAAGCGCAATGCCGCTGCAGCGGACATTCCGACATTTGTCGAACAAGGTTTGCCAGGGTATGTGATCGATGCCTGGTTTGGTGTTTTGGGACCAAAAGGCATGAGCCCTGCAGCGGTCAAAAAGGTGCATGACGCCTTGCAGGCAGCCTTCAACGATCCGGCCGTCAAGGAAACCATGGCCAAACAAGGCAACACCATCGCCATCAGCTCTGTCGAGCAGGCGCAAAAATCTTTCCGCAGTGAAAAAGAGCGCTTTGCGACATTGGTCAAGAAAGTGGGCATCGAGCCGCAATAAGGCACACGGGTTCGTCGCTTGACATTTGATGCGCAGGCGACGACCATCGGTTCATGTCCATCCAGGTTTTGATTTTCGGCATCCACCTCGCGCGCAGCACGCGGGGCAAGCCTTGCGCACCGCCGCAGGCTTGAACCTCTGCTTGTAGGTCGGCGGCTTCAGCCCCGACATGAATTTTTGGTCAACAACCGTCCTGTCGGGGCTGAAGCCACCGACCTACAAATCCCCCCTTGTTTCGTTTGCCGATTTCAATTCGGGTCGCGCTCAACCAGCAGCGCGGCCCTGCTTTTCACTGGAGATTTTCATGGCCGATCTGTTTGACAACCCCATGGGCCTGTGTGGCTTCGAGTTCGTCGAGTTTGCCTCCCCTGTTGCCGACACCCTGGAGCCCTTGTTTGAAAAAATGGGCTTTTCCCTGGTGGCCAAGCACCGGTCCAAAGATGTGGTGCTGTACCGCCAAGGCGACATCAACTTCATCGTCAACCGCGAACCCAAAAGTCTGGCCGGGTATTTCGCATCCGAGCACGGACCTTGCGCTTGTGCGCTGGCGTTTCGGGTGAAGGATTCGCACAAGGCTTACGCGCGAGCGCTGGAACTCGGTGCCCAACCCGTGGATGTGCCCACCGGCCCCATGGAGTTGCGCCTCCCCGCCATCAAGGGCATTGGCGGTGCGCCGCTGTACCTGATTGACCGCTTTGAAGACGGCAAGAGCATTTACGACATCGACTTTGAATTCATCGACGGCGTGGACCGCCACCCGCCTGGCCATGGCCTCAAGCTCATCGACCACATGACACACAACGTCTACAAAGGGCGCATGGCGTACTGGAGTGGTTTTTACGAAAAGCTGTTCAACTTCCAGGAAATCCGTTATTTCGACATCAAGGGCGAGTACACGGGCCTGACCAGCCAGGCCATGATGGCCCCCGACGGCATGATCCGCATCCCGCTGAACGAAGAGTCGGGCAAGACGGGCGGCCAGATCGAAGAGTTTCTGATGCAGTTCAACGGTGAAGGCATCCAGCACATCGCGCTGTTGACCGACGATATTTTGAAAAGCGTGGACGCCCTGCAGATGGCGGGCATTCCGCTGATGAGCGCACCCAATGACATCTATTACGAGATGCTCGAAGAGCGCCTGCCCGGCCACGGCGAACCCGTGCCCGAGCTGCAGTCGCGCGGCATTTTGATGGATGGATCGACTGCCAACGGCGAAAAGCGCTTGCTGCTGCAAATCTTCAGCCAAACCCTGCTCGGCCCGGTGTTCTTTGAGTTCATTCAGCGCAAGGCTGACGAAGGCTTTGGCGAAGGCAACTTCAAGGCCTTGTTTGAAAGTCTGGAGCGCGACCAGATCCGGCGTGGGGCGATTACGGTGGAGTGAGTGGGCCTTTTTCTGCACCGTAGAGCCGCAGCATAGGCAAGGGCCCCCCAATACATTGCCATTTCTGGATCGTCAAAGTGCTCTATGGGCGCTGAGGCTGTTGACGCCCAGCCCGCGGATGCTTTGCAGTTGCGCCAGGCCTTGCCTAAGGCCTTTGATTAGGGTTTGTACGGGGATTATTTGCACTTCGTATGTTGTCCGGGAGAATCGCGCGCCATGCAACATCAACCAGGAGAGTGAAGTGCCAAGAGCTGCCAAGACGTGGGCCGAAAAAAAGCGTGCGAAGCCCCCGCACACCGTGTCGCTGGATAAGGATTTTGCGGGTGTACCGGCCGGATCGCGACTGCTCATTTCGTGTCCGATGGAACTTGAGGATTACTTGAAAACACATGTTCCTTACGGCACTACGAAAGAAATCCAGCAGGTACGACGTGAACTTGCTTTGCTTCATGGTGCGGACGCCACTTGCCCGGTTTCCACTGCAATCTTTTTGCGAACAGTGGCTGAGGCTGCTTGGGACGAGATTTGCGGTGGCAAGGCCACGACCGACGTGGCACCGTTTTGGCGGGTGATTGATCCGAAGTCACCGCTGGCAAAGAAGCTTCGTGCTGACGTTCAGTGGATTGAGCAGCAACGGCTTGCGGAGCAGGCGTAGTTTGGCGGGTATCTGCGTGTGGGAGAGCCTGTCAGAAATTTGGTGTGTAAGGCATGGCATGTCGATAAGGAGCATGAATGCCGCGCAAGACACAGAGTACCGCTGCGGCGCCCACCTGACGGCCGTGCGCTTTTTTAACCGCCCTTGATTTTAGTAACACCTTGTGTGATACTTGGATAAAAAAAAGGGCGGCACAAATGGATATCTTTAAAAGTGCGTGGTTCACGCGGTTTGATCGATGCCGATTTAGGCGCAGGTGTGATCAAGCAACGAATTGCTCGCCCAGGTGAGGGGCGTTCAAAGGGTTATCGAACGATTCTGTTGTTTCGTCAGCAGCATCGGTGTTTCTTTGTTTATGGCTTTGCCAAGAGCGAATTGGAAAACATCAGCGCGATTGAAGAGGCCCAATTCAAGAAGATGGCTCGTCACGTATTGGATTTAACAGATGCCCAACTCATGGCGTTGGTGACTCAAGGACATTTTGAAAAGGTGGTGCAAGATGCCTAAAAAATACCGCAGTGATGCATTGGCTGCTATTCACGAAACGATGGAGGCTTTGCATGAAGTGGGCGCTGTGGATCGCCAGACCATGCGGGAGTTTGACGAGACTTGCCTCACGCCCATTGAGGTGATGCTGCCCGAACAAATCAAGGCACTCAGGATTCGCGAGCACATTTCGCAGCCGGTGTTTGCGCGATACCTGAATGTGTCAAAGAACCTTGTTTCTGATTGGGAGCGCGGTGTCAAAAAGCCCGGCGGCCCAGCGCTCAGATTGCTCACGGTGATTCAACACAAGGGCTTGATGTCGATCGCTTGACTCAATGCAGCTGTCACCAACAATTCACTGGTCACCCCGGATATGACGCAAATGGGTTTGAGCTTGCCGAAAAAAATGGCACAGGAGTCGGCAAATGCGCTGGCCGACATGAAAGCCACGGGCACAGGCCATGTGTTGGACGATGTTCGGGGTTTTTTCTCAACTGGAAAAGCATCGCCAAGGGCAATGTGAGCGGCCAGCAATCCTGCAACCGAAAACAATGCGCTGAGCCAACGGTCATGGTGGCCCGCATTCGCCACCAGCGCGAAGTCGGGTATGAATACGGAGGGAGAGGTTTGAAGCAGCGCCACTGGCTTTCAGACGTACGCGAAGCAAAAGTCTCGGATGTGACTTGCTGACGCCTGTTTTGCAAGTTTTGAGTTCTTTCACCGTTGCACAACGGGCGTCTTCTTGCCACAGTTCAAAGCTGTTGCTGCGCACACAAGGAGTCCCCCGTCATGAAACTGAACGTCAACGGTAAAAACCACAGCCTCGATGTCGAGCCGGAAATGCCCCTGTTGTGGGCCTTGCGCGATGAGCTGGACATCAAAGGTCCCAAGTTCGGTTGCGGCATCGCCCAGTGTGGGTCGTGCACGGTGCTGCTCAATGGTGAACCGGTGCGCTCTTGTACATACCCCGTATCGGGCGCTTCGGGGCAAAAGGTCGTCACCATCGAAGGCTTGGCCGACAAGGGCCGCTTGCACGCCGTGCAGCAAGCCTGGATTGACCACCAAGTGCCTCAGTGCGGTTACTGCCAGGGCGGCCAGATGCTCGCGGCCGTGGCCTTGCTCAAGAAAAAGCCCAAACCCACCGATGAAGACATCGACGCCGCCATGACCAACATTTGCCGTTGCGGCACCTACGCCCGCATGCGCACCGCCATCCACGCCGCTGCCAAGAAAGGGACCCGCGCATGAGCACCCCAGAGATGACCATCGGCATGGACCGTCGCCACTTTTTGAAGATTTCCAGCACTGCCGCCGCAGGTTTGTCGGTGGGATTTTTTGTGCCGCAATCGGCGCAGGCCGCCAACACGCCACAGCTGAACGTGTGGGTCGAAATCGAGCCCAACGACACGATTGTCATCCGCTACGCCCGTGCAGAAATGGGCCAGGGCAGCATGACTTCTGCGCCCATGATGATTGCCGAAGAGTTGGAGGCCGACTGGAAAAAAGTGCGCGTCGAGTACGCCACAGCCCATGAAAACCTGCGCACCAAACGCGCCTATGGCGACATGGCTTCGGTGGGCAGTCGCACCATCCGCAATTCGCAGGAATACCTGCGCAAAGCGGGTGCCACCGGGCGCGAGATGCTGATTGCCGCCGCTGCCCAGCAGTGGGGCGTGCCAGCCAGCGAGTGCAAAGCGGCCCTCAGCAAAGTCACCCACATGCCCAGCAAGCGGACGCTCAGCTACGGCAAACTGGCCGCAGCGGCTGCCAAGTTGGAAGCCCCCAAAGACGTCAAACTCAAAGACCCCAAAGACTGGACATTGATCGGCAAGTCCATCCCGCGTGTGGACATTCCCGACATCGTGACCGGTCGTGTGAAGTACGGCATCGACGCCCAAGTGCCTGGCATGCTGCACGCGGCCATTGCGGCTTGCCCGGTGTTCAACGGCACCGTCAAAAGCATGGATGCCTCCAAGGTGGAAAACCGCAGGGGCATCGTGAAGGTGCTGAATCTGGGCACCTTTGTGGCCGTGGTGGCCGACAACTGGTGGCGTGCCAAAGAAGCGCTGCGCGACGTGGCCGTGGACTGGGATGTGGGCGAGCACGGCACCTTGAGCAGCGCCGCGATCATGGCCCACTTCAAAGCCGGTATGGATCAGCCAGAACTGGCGGTGGCCCGAAACGATGGCAACACGGTAGACGCCCTGAGCAAGTCGGCCAAGGTCATCGAGGCCGAGTACTTCACGCCCTATTTGGCGCACGCCACCATGGAGCCCATGGTGTGTACCGCGTGGTTGCAGGGCGACCAACTCGATGTGTGGTGCTCAACGCAAAACCCGGAATCGACTTTGGCGGTGGCGGCGGCGACTGCGGGTGTGCCACAGGCCAATGTGAAAGTGCACCCGATGCAATTGGGTGGGGGTCTCGGGCGAAAAAGCCCGCAAGACTTCACGCGCCAAGCCGTCAGCATTGCCAAGGCCATGCCCGGCAAGCCCATCAAAATGTTGTGGTCTCGCGAAGAGGAAATCCAGCACGGCTTGTACCGTCCGGCCAGCCTGATGCGTTTCAAGGCGGGCTTGAGCGCCACGGGCAAAGCCGAGGCGCTGCACATCCGTGTCAGCGCCCCTTCCATCTTGGCGACCTTGCTGAAACTGCCCTTGCCCAAAGGGGTGGATGGCCAGGCTGTGGCCTCTTTCAACGACCACCCCTACGACATTCCCAACACCTTGGTGGACTATGCCCAGCGCAACACCAATGTGCCCGTGGGTTTTTGGCGCACGGTGGGGCATTCACAAAACCCGTTTGGGCGAGAGTGTTTCATCGACGAGATGGCTCAGGCGGCATCCAAAGACCCGGTGGAATACCGCTTGGCCATGCTGCCCAACAACGAAAAGGCCAACCGCGACCGTGCCATTTTGCTGGCTGTGACAAAAGCAGCCGGTTGGGACAAAAAACCTGCGCCGGGTGTGTTCCGGGGCGTGGCCGCCACCGACGGTTATGGCAGCTGGACGGCTTGTATGTGCGATGTCTCCATCAACGCCAAAAACGAGGTCAAGATCCACCGCATCGTGATTGGCATTGACCCCGGTTATGCCGTCAACCCCGACAACATCGTGGCCCAGTTCCAGGGCAGCGTGGTGCACGGTTTGACCGCCATTTTCTGGGGTGAAAACACCATCAAGGACGGGCGAGTGGAGCAATCCAACTTCCACGATTACCGCATGATGCGATTGAACGAAATGCCCAAGGTGGACGTGGTGATTGCCCCCACAGGCGGGTTTTGGGGCGGGGTGGGCGAGCCGGCCCAAGCGCCTTTGGCACCCGCTGTGGCCAACGCCATCTCGGCCGCTTTGGGCAAACGCATCCGCAGCTTGCCCTTGAAGAACCACGGTTTGACTTTGGCTCGCGCATGACAGTGCTGGGCTTGGCGCGGGTGGGGGCCTTGGTGTTCAGCACTGGCTGGGGCTGGACCGCTGCGCAAACGCCTGATGCCCTTCAAGCCGGCTCGCCAGAACGTGGCAAAGCCTTGCTCTTGCAAAGACAAGACAGCGGCTGTGTGCTGTGCCACCAAGTACAGGGTTTGCCTGCGGGTGGCGCACTTGGTCCGTCTTTGGTCGGCTTGGCTGAGCGCAGCACCAAAGATCAAGCCCGCGAGCGCATCGCCGATGCCCGGCGCTTCAACCCGCAAACCATCATGCCCGCCTATTTCAGTACCGAGGGTTTGAACAAAGTGGCGAACCCCTACAAGGGGCAAACCATTTTGACGGCGCAGGGGCTTGAAGACATCTTGAGTTACCTGTTCTTGCCCAGCAAGGCCACGCCATGAAGTGGCCCACATTGACCCGTCGCGAGGGCTTGCGCCAGACACTGCGGGCCGGTCTTTATGGGCTGGCAGTTCAGCTGTGGCCTAGCCAGGCTCAAGACATGGCCTCGGGTCAGTTGTTGAGCGTGGCGAAAATGACTGAACCCCTGACCCAAGGGGCCCGGTTGTTGCAGCAAGACGTGAAGATCGTGGCGCCCGTGTTGGCCGACAACGGCACCTTGGTGCCTGTCACGGTGCAAGTGCAAAGCCCCATGACGCCCCAAGACCATGTGACGCATGTTTACCTGTTGTCTCAGCGCAATCCGGTCACCCGCATGGCGGTTTTTCACTTGGGCCCATGGAATGGGCGTGCCGAAATCAGCACGCGCCTGCGCTTGGCGGGCACCCAACAAGTGGTCGCGTTGGCACGCTTGTCCAGCGGTGAGTTTCGTTATGGGCAGATGGAAATCATCGTCACCGAGTCGGCTTGCGTCGACGCTTCATGACCATGGCATTTGCACGCATCCAATGGCCTGAACGCGTCCTGGCGGGCGACGTGGTCAAAGTTCGTCTGCTGGTGCAACACCCCATGGACACGGGTTATCTGCAAGACCTGTTGGGCAAGTTGGTGCCGCGCAACGTGATCCAGTCACTGACTTGCACTTGGGGCCAGCAAGTGGTGTTTCGCGTGGAGCCGTCTTCGGGGATCTCGGCCAATCCTTTGTTCGAATTTTTTGTGCGTGCGGACCAAACAGCTGAAATGGTCGTCGAATGGACTGATGACCGGAATGTCAAAGGCAGCTTGCGGCAGACATTGCAGGTCTTGCCCAAGAGCAGCACCTGAGCGCATGGGCATTCGAGCGATCTTGTCGATGTCCGCAGCAGGGTGTGTGTGCACCGTGATCCAGTTGTGCTGGCTGGTTTTTAAGCTGCTCGCGTTGTGGTTTTTGAGTGGGTACGCGGCTGCGCAAACGGCAGCGTCACCCGCACGCAGCTTGCCTTTGTCGCAGCTCAAATCGGGTCTGCATTATTCGGGCAAGGATGTGCAAGCCTTGCAAGCCGACGAGTTTGCCAACCCCGCCCAGCTGTGGCTAAGCCAAGGGGCTCAAGCCTGGGGCCAACCCAGTGCCGCGAACGGCAAATCGTGTGTCAGTTGTCACGGCGCAGTGGCCACCAGCATGAAAGGCGTTGCCACGCGTTACCCCGCCATCGATGCCGCCAGTGGGCAACTGTTCAACCTGGAAGACCGCATCAACCAATGCACCACGCGGCATCAGCAAGCGGCGGCCATGGCCCCTGAATCTGATGCCCTGCTGGGCTTGAGTTTGCTGGTGACGCAGGCATCCAAAGGCATGCCCTTGCGGGTGGACATTGGCGGTGCGGCGCGCGGCCACTGGCAAGCAGGGGCCCACTTATATACACAACGCCAAGGCCAAATGAATTTGTCTTGCGCCCAGTGCCATGACCAAAATTTTGGGCAACGCCTGTACACCGACCCGCTCAGCCAAGGGCAGCCCAATGGTTACCCGGTGTACCGTCTGGAATGGCAAAAGCCGGGATCCCTGGAGCGGCGTTTACGAAGTTGCTATGCCGGTGTTCGTGCCGAGATACCCCCTTGGGGTGCAGTAGAAATGCGGCAGTTGGCTTTGTATTTGATGTGGCGCGGTGAAGGGCTGCCCATCGAGGTTCCCGCTGTGCGCAAGTGATCAAGCCGCGCCGTTGCAAACTTTCAGCACCTGCTGCCCATAAGCTTCGAGCTTTTTCACGCCCAGCCCACTGATGCCTTGCAGGTCAGACAGACTTTGCGGCGCAGCTTGGGCAATGGCGGCCAGCGTGGCGTCGTGAAAAATCACATACGCGGGCAGGTTGTGCTCTTTGGCCACCTCGGCCCGCCAGGCCTTGAGGTGGATGTAGCGCACCATGGCGTCTTGCCCCAGATTGGCGGCTGCCGGCGCGGGGGCGTTGCGCGTGCGGGGGCGTTTGTCACCGCGCTGGCTCGTGCTTTCGCGCAGCTGCACCGGCACATCGCCTTTGAGCACGGCACGCGAGGCTTCGGTCAGGTGCAGGGTGCTGAAACCGTCTTCGGTGTGCACATGCAAAGCGCCAATGGCGATCAGCTGGCGCATCACGGCGCGCAGTTGCTGTTCGCTGTAATCGGCACCCAGGCCAAAGGTGCTGATGCTTTCGTGCCCGCGCTGCGCCACTTTTTCGGTTTTTTTGCCGCGCACGATGTCCATGGTGTGACCCGCACCAAAGCTGTGACCGCTGCTTTGCTGCGTGCGGTAGACGGTGGACAGCAGCTTGCGCGCCGCATCGGTGCCGTCCCACACCTGCGGCGGGTGCAGGCAGTTGTCGCAATTGCCGCAGGGCGTGCTGGGCTCGCCAAAGTAGCCCAAAAGCCGCACGCGTCGGCAATCGGTCGCTTCGGCCAGGGCCAGCAAGGCGTCGAGCTTGCCGCGCATGACTTGCTTGAACTCTTCACCTGCCGGGCTCTCGTCGATCATGCGGCGCTGGTTCACCACGTCTTGCAGGCCATAGGCCATCCAAGCGTCAGACGCCAGGCCGTCGCGCCCGGCGCGGCCGGTCTCCTGGTAGTAGCCTTCGATGTTTTTGGGCATGTCCAGGTGCGCCACAAAACGCACATCGGGCTTGTCGATGCCCATGCCAAAGGCCACCGTGGCCACCATCACCACACCCTCTTCGCGCAAAAACTCGTTTTGGTGGCGCTGGCGCACGGCGGTGTCCAGCCCCGCGTGGTACGGCAGCGCGTGAATACCCGCTTCGCACAACATGACCGCGATCTCTTCGACCCGCTTGCGCGACTGGCAATAGACCACGCCCGCTTCTTCGGGGTGTTCCCGCTCGATGAAGCGCAGCAGCTGGGTGCTGGCGTCTTTTTTCTCGACGATGGTGTAGCGGATGTTGGGCCGGTCAAAGCTGCTGATGAACAGCTCGGCGCTTTCCAGTTGCAGGCGTTCGACGATGTCGGCACGCGTGAGCGCATCGGCCGTGGCGGTGAGCGCCACACGCGGCACGCTGGGGTAGCGCTCGTGCAGCACCGACAGGCCCCGGTATTCGGGCCGGAAGTCGTGGCCCCATTGGCTCACGCAATGCGCTTCGTCGATCGCAAACAGGCTGAGCAGCCCTCGCTCTTGCAGCGAGTCCATCTGTGCCAGAAAGCGGGCGTTGGTGACGCGCTCGGGCGCGGCATACAGCAGGGTGATCTCACCGCGCAGCAAACGCCGTTCGATGTCGCTGGCTTCTTCGCTGGTGAGGGTGGAGTTGAGGAAGGCGGCGCTGACGCCTGCTTCGTGCAGGGCACCCACTTGGTCGTGCATCAGCGCGATCAGGGGTGAAACAACGACCGTGATGCCGTGGCCTGCACGTTGGCGCGCAATGGCCGGAATTTGGTAGCACAGCGATTTACCCCCGCCCGTGGGCATGAGCACCAGCGCATCGCCCCCAGCGGCCACATGGTCAATGATGGCTTGCTGTGGGCCGCGAAAGGCGTCGTAGCCAAAAACTTCGCGCAGGATGGGGAGGTGGGGGGACACTGGGGTTTGGTGGCTTTTAGAAGGCTTGATTGTCCTCTATCGATGGCTTGGGTTTTGCGTGTGCCACTTGAGTTTTTGCGGGTGTGGTGTGGGTGGGTGTCGTCTTGGTTTAGCGGGTGTGGTGTGGGTGGGTGAGGGCGGGCACAGGGTTCCTCATGCGGCGGGGGTACGCCAAAATCGTCACCCTCTGCCCGCCCTCACCCACCCACGCAAGACCATGGGCTGCGCGACCAGCAACCCCCAAGGCCAGCATTTATTGATTCGGCCCTGTGAAGTTTGAAGTCAACGGCTTTTCTTGGGCACAGCGATCAGTGTGGGAGCCCCGCCCTCGGGGCGATGGGTGGTGGTCTGCGAGGCTCTATCGCGGCGAGGGCGCCGCTCCCACAAAAATGCGTTTTTGCAAACTTCATCGGGCCGGATCTATATCGCCAGTAGGGACATCTGTCACCGCCAGCAAAACTGACGACCACCACCAGCGTTTGGAAGGGGCCGGCGGCGGGCGACGATTTTGGCGTACCCCCGCCTCATGAGGAGCCCGCCGCCGGCCCCTTCCAAACGCGCTCCGCCGCAACCAGACTCTGACAACACTCTGCCAATCCATAGCGTTACCATCCCAGCCCATGCACACCTCCGCCCTTGTCCTGTTTTCTGGTGGTCAGGACTCCACCACCTGCCTGGCCCATGCTTTGAGCCGTTACGAACGCGTCGAAACCTTGGCGTTTGACTACGGACAGCGCCACAAAGTCGAGCTGGACGCCCGGCTGAACGTGCTGGCCGCCATCAAGGCGGAATTCCCGCAATGGACCTCCAAAATGGGCGAAGACCACCTGCTGGACGCGGGCATCCTGGGCCAGATCAGCGAAACCTCTTTGACCCGCGACACGGCCATTGAAATGGAAAGCTCCGGCCTGCCCAACACCTTTGTGCCCGGACGCAACTTGCTGTTCCTCACGCTCGCCGCCGCTTTGGCCTATCGCCGAGGTTTGCAAGTCATCGTCACAGGCGTGTGTGAGACCGATTTTTCGGGCTACCCCGACTGCCGCGACGACACCATGAAGGCCATGCAGGTGGCCCTGTCGCTGGGCATGGACCGCAAGCTGTTGATCGAAACGCCACTGATGTGGATCGACAAGGCGCAGACTTGGCAATTGGCACACGACCTGGGACAACAGGCTCAGCCCCAAGGGGGCGGCCAAGCGCTGGTGGACTTGATCGTGGAACACACCCACACCTGTTACCTGGGCGAGCGCACGCAACACCACGACTGGGGCTATGGCTGCGGCCAATGCCCGGCATGTCAGCTCAGGGCAGCAGGATTTTCTCGCTGGGCATCCACCACCGCTTGAAGTCGTCCAGTGCTTCCCAAGTGTTCCTGTTGATGCAGGAACACCCTCATCCACGGTGACCATGTGTCGTGGCCTGAAACGGCATCACCCCACAGTACAAGGTCACACATTTTGGCAACAGCCTGCGGAGGCTTCTGCCGCTTGGCGCTGCGGTTTTACAGATTCGGTGCCAGCAAACGCTGCAGGGCTTTGACCTCCACGCCGCTGCGCTGGGCCAAGTCCTGCACCTGGTCGTCACCCACTTTGCCCACGCTGAAGTACTGCGCCTCGGGGTGCGCGATGTAGAAACCGCTCACGCTGGCCGCAGGCGTCATGGCCAGGCTTTCGGTCAGGCCCATGCCGATGTCCTGACATTGCAGCACGTCGAACATGGCTTGTTTGGCGCTGTGATCAGGGCAGGCGGGGTAGCCGGGTGCGGGGCGGATGCCCTGGTATTTTTCAGCGATCAGGTCTTCGTTGCTCAGCGACTCGGTTGTCGCGTAACCCCACAGGTCGGTGCGCACTTTTTTGTGCAGGCACTCGGCCAGAGCTTCGGCCAGGCGGTCGGCCAGGGACTTGAGCATGATGGCGCTGTAGTCGTCGTGTGCGGCTTCAAAGGCTGCTGCGCGTTTGTCGGCACCAATGCCTGCGGTGACTGCGAACACGCCCACATGGTCTGGCGCTGTGCCTTGCGGCGCGACGAAGTCGGCCAGGCAGCGGCTGGGGCGCATGACGCCTTCAATTCGTTGCTTTTCTGTTTGTTGACGCAGGCCGCGCCAGGTCATGGCGACTTGGCTGCGCGATGCATCGGTGTAAAGCGCTATGTCGTCATCGTTCACCGTATTGGCGGGGTACAGGCCCAGCACGGCGTTGGCCGTGACCCAGCGGCCGTCGATGATTTTTTGCAACATGGCTTGGCCATCTGCATACACCTTGCGCGCCTGCTCGCCCACGACTTCGTCATCCAGGATGGCGGGGAAAGGTCCGGCCAAGTCCCAGGTCTGAAAGAAGGGGCCCCAGTCGATGTACTGCGCGATCTCGGCCAGGTCGTAGTTTTTGAACACACGGCGACCAATGAACTTGGGCGCGGCGGGCACGCCTTGGGACCAGTCGATGGGCGTCTTGTTGGCGCGGGCTTGGGCCAGCGTCCACATCGGTGTTTGTTTTTTGTTGGCGTGCTGCTCGCGCACCTTGGCGTAATCGGTGTTCAGGTCGGCGATGAACTTGGCCGCTTGCTCGGACAGCAAACCCTGCGCCACACCCACGCTGCGCGACGCATCGGGCACATAGACCACAGGGCCTGAGTAGTTGGGCGCGATTTTCACGGCGGTGTGCACACGGCTGCAAGTGGCGCCGCCAATCAGCAAGGGCATTTGGCGTTCGCGGAAATACGGGTCTTTTTCCATCTCGGCCGCCACGTACTGCATCTCTTCGAGGCTGGGCGTGATCAGGCCCGACAGACCAATGATGTCGGCGTTTTCTTCTTTGGCCTTGGCCAGGATCTCGTGGCAGGGCACCATCACGCCCATGTTGACCACTTCAAAGTTGTTGCACTGCAAAACCACCGTGACGATGTTTTTGCCGATGTCGTGCACATCACCTTTGACGGTGGCGATCACGATCTTTCCCTTGGCTTTCACGTCTTCGCCTGCGGCTTCTTGTGCGAGTTTTTCTGCTTCGATGTAGGGCAGCAAATGCGCCACGGCCTGCTTCATCACGCGGGCACTTTTCACCACCTGTGGCAAGAACATCTTGCCCTGGCCGAAGAGGTCACCGACCACGTTCATGCCATCCATCAACGGGCCTTCGATGACATGCAAGGGGCGACCGCCCTTGGCCAGAATCTCGCGATACGCCTCTTCTGTATCGTCGCTGATGAAGTCGGTGATCCCATGCACCAAAGAATGTGACAAACGCTGCGCCACGCTCACGGGCGCATCGGTCGTGCCGCGCCAGGCCAGCTTGGTGGTCTCATCTTTGGCTGCGCCTTTGGCGCTGTCGGCCACTTCGACCAAACGCTCACCTGCATCGGGGCGGCGGTTCAGCACCACGTCTTCGACCCGCTCGCGCAGCGTGGGCTCCAGGTCGTCGTACACGCCGACCATGCCCGCGTTCACGATGCCCATGTCCATGCCGGCTTTGATCGCGTGGTACAGGAACACGGTGTGAATCGCTTCGCGCACCGGGTCGTTGCCCCGGAAACTGAAGGACACGTTGGACACACCGCCCGACACCTTGGCACCCGGCAGGTTCTGCTTGATCCAGCGCGTGGCTTCGATGAAGTCGACGGCGTAGTTGTTGTGCTCTTCGATGCCGGTGGCGATGGCAAAAATGTTGGGGTCAAAAATGATGTCTTCGGGCGGGAAGCCCACCTCATCGACCAGCACACGGTAAGCGCGTTCGCAAATCTCGATCTTGCGTTCGTAGGTGTCGGCCTGGCCTTTTTCATCAAACGCCATGACCACAGCGGCCGCGCCATAGCGCTTGACCAGCTTGGCCTGGCGCTTGAACTCATCCAAACCTTCTTTCATGCTGATCGAGTTGACGATGCCCTTGCCCTGGATGCAGCGCAGACCGGCTTCGATCACCGTCCACTTGCTCGAATCCACCATCACCGGCACGCGGGCGATGTCGGGCTCACCGGCCATCAGGTTCAAAAACCGCACCATGGCCGCCTGGCTGTCGAGCATGGCCTCGTCCATGTTCACGTCGATGACCTGCGCACCGTTTTCGACCTGCTGACGCGCCACGGCCAAAGCCTGCTCGTACTCGCCATTCAAAATCATGCGGGCAAAGGCCTTGGAGCCGGTCACGTTGGTGCGCTCACCCACATTGACAAACAGGGCACCGGTGCCGATGGAGACAGGCTCCAGACCGGACAACTTCATGGGAGGAACAGACAGGATTTCAGACGCGACAACAGACACAGGCTCACCTTAGGCATTCAGGTGAGCGTCGTTGTGCAAGATCATTCAGACATTGAACGGCCCCAAGCCTGACCTGCTGCGCCTTGACGGCGGCGGGCTGCAACGCTCCTTGGGAAGCTGGGATTTTAAGGCTTGTTGATTCTTAAGCCCTTGATGAATAGAGCAATCCGTCAGGATGCGGGATTGAATATCGTTGACGTCAAGACACACCTGGCAGCGCCGAGAGCCTTAATCCTTGTCTAAATACATCCATATTCGGACATCTAGACATCAATTAAATCAACAACTTAGTCTCGAAAAACGAATTTTCTTAGCTAAAGGCTAATCTAATTTTTCAACTTTTAGACAAGAACCAGACCGCCGCAGATCGAGGGCCTTCACAATCAATGATCTGGGCTCGCTTCATGGCTTGGAGTAAATTTTTCACCTTGTTGGCTTTTTGCTCCGGGGTCAACACAGCCGCCAATTTGTTCGTCAACAGTTCGTCAAAATCAGTCCGTTTGGCCTGTTTATATTTGCGCAAGTACCCAACCACCAACTGCTGGTAATGCTGGTCGTCAAGCCCACGGTTGTGGATGTAACGTGCTTTTTGACCCGCAGCATCGGCCACCTTGGCAGAAATAAACAACTTCGGCGCACGGCCTTCGACCAAGCCCAATTCGCGCAACAGCTTGATTTCTCTGGTCGCCAAGGCATGTCCCTTTTGGACTTTGTCCAGCAACAACACATGCTGCAAGCTCAAATCGGTTCGTGCCATCAAGGCTCGCGCAAACTTGGCATCCATCATGCGCCCAGCCAGCGTCAACTCTACACGGGGATGACCTTGGGGGCTGGTGTCAAACGCGTAATCCGGCAGGGGGAAAAACCGCTCACGTTGGGTCACGAACATGCGGCGAATGCCACTGCCAGCTTGTTCGATCATGCGCAAGCGGATCATGCCGTCAATCAACCATTGGTTGCGGTAATGCTCTGGCGGTGACTGATGCTCCAGCATCCATTCCACACTCTGTGGAATGAACTCCCCCAAATTAGTCAGCACCAAACGGTCCGCGTGTTCCACGACATTGATCTTGCCACCCAACAAATAGTCTTGATGGGCCACGCAGTTATGAAGCGCTTCCCGGACCACCCACGCATCGTATTGCTGCACGGGTGTGGGAAAAAGTGTTCCGTCCGGCAGGTGATCCACAGTTTCATTGCGAATACGCCCAAAGACCCGGTCCGTCGCCAGCAAAAATGGAATCCCAAAAGGGTAAGACGGTGACGAAGTGCTGTTGGCATCACGCGAGATCCAGTGAATCTTCGCATCCACCGGCGACAGAAAATGCGCAGCCTCGTCTTTGCCCAACAGCAACAAAGCCGACCGCGTGATCCGCCCCTGCTTGGTGATGCGCGCTTTGTTCAGCAGGGTCACATCACTCAAGCCAGCCACCTCGGCGCGGATGGCCTCGTACCTGCGTGCATCGGGCTCACCACGAATACAAAATTCTGTGTAACGCTGACGGGCGGCGATCACCGCCTCAGGGTCCAGATCACTCCAGGTAGCCCCCGGCACCACCTCGCCAGTCCAATCCTCTTTCAAGCCCAGTTGAGCCCACAACCTGGCCTCTTTGTCAGGCTGCTCTGCCAACTTGACCTTGTGGCTGTCGATGCGGATGTACCGGACATTCTTGAATGCAACAGGCGCACTGCGGGCGGGGTGAATCTCCAGCAAAACGACACGACCATTGGGGTGTGATAGTTCGTGGAAATGGAAGTCGGCACGGGGTTGCGTCAAATACTGCAGCCACATGACCAAGGCCTGATTGCCACTGCCTTTGTCCGATCTGACTTTCTGACTGAAGGGATCAAATGTGGTGCCCTTCACCTCACGGGTGGTGTCATCAACGCCCCAAATCAGCCAGGCACGCTCATGCCCCTCCAAGGCTGCCGCGTTGGCAAGGGCAGAGATGTATTCACCAATGACCTCCGCATGATCCCAGTTGGACTTGAATTCAAGGGTCGCCCGCTCACGCGATTGGGTGAGTAAGTTCTGAAGCACAACAAGCATGGTGGTGTCACGCATGTCGCTCTCGGTGAGTTGTTTTTTGTCCAAGCTGGGGCTCGTGGTGGGGAGTTGGTGGCTTTTATGGCGAAAAGCTATTTTTAATCAATTTGTGTGCTTTTTGGCCTCACCTGTTCAATTGCCAGATCGAAAGAAGCAAAAAAGCCGTGGTGAAACTGGTTCACCACGGCTTTTATTGGCGCCCTTGACGGGCACGCCCGATCAGTACTGCTTGTAAGGCAAGAACTTGCCCGACAGCACCACGTTCACGCGGTCGCCCTTGGGGTCGGGCTGGCGCACGATGTCCATGCTGAAGTCGATGGCGCTCATGATGCCGTCGCCAAACTCTTCGTGGATCAGTTCCTTGATGGTGGTGCCGTAGACGCTGACGATTTCGTACCAGCGGTAGATCAGCGGGTCGGTAGGCACCTGGCTGGGCAGTGAGCCTTTGTAGGGCACGACTTGCAGCCACTTGATCTCGTCGGCCGTCAGACCAAAGATCTTGCCGATGATTTTGGCTTGCTTGGCGTCAAAGGTCATTTGGCCCAGGCACCCGGCGGTGACCCACTCCTTGGACAAGCCGACTTTTTCGGCGACGTCGCTCCACTTGATGCCTTTGGCCACTTTGGTGGAGATGATTTTTTCGGTGACTTCTAAACGGTTCATGAAAGACCTCTTGAGAGGGGGGTTGATGAAAATTTGGGGGGAACAATTCAATGGGCTTTGGCGCGTGACACCAAAAAGTCGACGATGTGGTTGCGCATGTCGTAGTAGCCCGGCAGGTGGTGCAGCTGGGCGCGGGTCCGTTCGCGTGGCAGCGGGTTGACCACCACTTCGGCGAGGCCACCGGGCACATAACTGCCACCCGACTCGTTGCCGTTGCTCATGAGCACGATGCGGTCCGACAGCAAAATCGCTTCGTCCACGTCGTGTGTGATCATGAACACCGTCTGTTGCGTCTGGCGCACGATGGTCATCAGTTCGTCTTGAATCGTGCCGCGCGTCAATGCGTCCAGCGCGCCAAAGGGCTCGTCGAGCAGCAGCATCTTGGGCTGAATGGCAAAGGCTCTGGCAATGCCCACGCGCTGCTTCATACCGCCCGACAGTTGGCTGGGTTTTTTGTCGATGGCGTGCAGCAGGCCCACCATGCCCACATGCTTTTCCACATGCACATTGACCTGAGGTGTTTTCCATTCAGGCCACTTGGACTTGACGGCGAACGCGATGTTTTGCCGCACGGTGAGCCAAGGCATGAGGGCGTGGCTTTGGAACACCACGCCGCGCTCCAGGCTGGGGCCCGCGATCTCGCGGCCGTCCATGAAGGCATGGCCTTCAGTGGCCGTGTCCAGGCCTGCCAACACGTTCAAGATGGTGGTCTTGCCGCAGCCCGAGTGGCCGATGATGCAAACGAACTCGCCTTTGTCGATGGTGAAGGACACGTCCGAAAACACCGGCTTGTCACTTTGGTAGGCCTTGCCCAGTTTTTCAATTTTGAGGAAAGCGTTCATGGCTTTGGCCTTGGGTTGGGGTGCAAAAATTTCTGTGGGCAAAGGCGCGATCAGCTCGCGGTCGCTGGTGTCACTCCACATAGGTCACCGCCTTTTGCACCTGGGCAAAGGCCAGGTCCAACAACATGCCCACCACCCCAATCACCAGCACCGCAAAGATCACATTCACCAGCGACAGGTTGTTCCACTCGTTCCACACAAAGTAGCCCACGCCTGTGCCGCCCACCAGCATCTCGGCGGCCACGATCACCAGCCAGGCAATGCCCATGCTGATGCGCATGCCGGTCACGATGGTGGGCGCTGCGGCAGGCAAGATGACCAAGAAGGCTTTGCGCAGCGGTTGGACTTCCAGCGTGCTGGCCACGTTGAGCCATTCGCGCTTGACCGCAGCCACACCAAAGGCGGTGTTGATGAGCATGGGCCAGACCGAGCAGATGAAGATGACGAAAATGCCGCTGACTTCGGAGTCTTTGAGCGTATACAGCGCCAGCGGCATCCACGCCAGCGGGCTGATGGGTTTGAGCACCTGGATGAAAGGGTCAAACGCCTTGCGCATGAGGGGCGACATGCCGATCATGAAGCCCACCGGCAGCGCCACCAACACGGCCAAGAAAAAGCCCAGCGCCACACGACCCAGCGAATGCGCCAACTGAATGCCGATGCCTTTGTCGTTGGGGCCTTTGTCGTAAAACGGATCGGCCAGGTGCCCCAGCATGGCTTTGCCTACTTCCAGGGGTGGCGGAAAGCCTGTGGTTTTGACTGCGCCTGGGTCCTTGCCCATCATCTTCTGGTACTCGATCTCGTCGGCTGTCATGCCCGCCTTGGCAGCGCCAGCCACCGTGGGCGCGGTGGCCGACAGCTGCCATGCGCCCAAAAAAACCAGGAACATGAGCAGCGAGACCATGGCCGCGCGCAAATTGAGGTGCGTGGTTTTCATGTGCCTTAGCCCATCTTGTTGATCGCAAAGCTCTTGATGTAGTCCTCGGGCTTGGCCGGGTCAAACTCTTTGCCCATGATCTTGTACTTGGGGTAAGGCGTGGTGGCGGCAAAGTCGTGGCCGAGCTCTTTCATGTGTTTGCGCGCATCGGTGATGAGGAACACCTTCTCGGCGATTTGTTTGTAGTTCACATCGCCCTTCACATAGCCCCAGCGCTTCATTTGTGTAAGCATCCACACCGCCATGCTCTGCCAAGGCATGGGGTCAAAGTCGGCGCGGTCAGGCACGTTTTGCACCTTGCCCAAACCATCGGCAAATTTACCGGTGAGTACTTGGGCAATCACCGCCTCGGGCTGGTTCAGGTACTGGGCGGGTGAGATGACTTTGGCAATCAGCTCACGGTTGCCCGGCTGGCGTGCCATGGCGGCGGCCGTGAGCACCGCACGGTAAAGCGCGGCAAAGGTGTTGGGGTTCTTCTGAATGAATTCGGTGCTGGTGCCAAAGGCGCAGCAGGGGTGGCCATTCCACAGGTCTTTGGTCAGCATGTGGATGAAGCCGACTTCGTCAAACACCGCACGCTGGTTGAAAGGGTCAGGTCCCAAGAAACCATCGATGTTGCCCGAGCGCAGATTGGCCACCATCTCTGGCGGCGGCACCACGCGGATTTGCACATCGGTGTCCGGGTTGATGCCGTTTTCGGCCAGGTAGTAACGCAGCAAGAAGTTGTGCATCGAGTAATCGAAAGGCACCGCAAACTTGAAACCCTTCCAGTTCTTCGGGTCGCGGTTGTTCTTGTGCTTGACGGCCAGCGTGATGGCCTGGCCGTTCACGTTCTGGATGGTGGCCACGTTCATGGGCGTGGCGTTGGCGCCCAGCCCCATGCTGATGGCCAAGGGCATGGGCGAGAGGAAGTGCGTGGCGTCGTATTCCTTGTTGATCATCTTGTCGCGAATCAGCGCCCAGCCCGCGGTCTTGGTCACTTCGACATTCAGGCCCTGCTTTTGATAAAAGCCCAATGGATCGGCCATGATCAGTGGCGTGGCGCAGGTGATCGGGATGAAACCGATCTTGAGGTTGGTTTTTTCCAGCGGGCCTTTGCTTTGCGCCAAAGCCTGCAAGCTGGCCACAGGCAACACGCTGGCAATGGCGGCCATGGCGGTTTTTTTGCCCACGGCATGCAAGAACATGCGGCGTTCCTGGTCCTGCGGGAACAAGGCCTTGACCAAGGTGGCTTCGATGAATTCTTGGCTGTAGGCCTCGAACTCTGCGGTCTCGGAACGGGCACGCAACTGAGCCGCGGCGGCATCGGCGGCCACCTCGGCGTGGTGGTCGGCGGGTGAATGATCACGTCCGCAGCTGCACTTGAGCATCAGGGGGCGGTCGGCGTTGTAGGGGTCAAAGAATTCAGACATGGCGGCCTCGCTTTGTTGAAGATGCTCAGGTCCATGCAAGCTGTGGGCCAGAAATCGTTGAAAGCGTGCCGTCGGCGGCACGCGGCTTCATTTCGTGAGCGGCTTGTCGACGCGGTGTAGGGCAACCCCTACAGGGGGAATGCCTGCATTTTGTAGAAGCCCCGCCCTTGGGGCGATTCTTGGTGGTTTGCGTGGGTGATCGCGACGGGGGCGTCGCTCCTACAGGGGGAATGCCCTGCATTTTGTGGGAGCTCCGCACTCGGGGCGATGGGTCGTGGTTTGCGTGGGTGATCGCGACGGGGGCGTCGCTCCTACGACAAGAAGCGTTGGTGCAAACATCATCGGGCCGGCTCAATCCATGGCCCGCTCAACGCCCCCCATTCAGGCTTTGTGCGTACAAAGCCAGCTCCACATCGTTCTTGGTGCCGGTCTTTTCCAGGATGCGTGCACGGTAAGTGCTCACCGTGTTGGGAGCCAAGCTCAGCTGCGCACCAATTTCGGTCACGGTGTGGCCTTGGGTCAACAAAAGGTAGACCTGATGCTCGCGGTGCGAGAGCAGTTCGATCCCGCTTTTGGTGCGGCCCTGGCTCACCAGGCTGGCCAGCGCTTCCGCCGTGGCGGGTGTGACGTGCATGCCGCCTGCGGCCACGCGACGCAGCGCCGCCATCAAAGCGTCAGTGTCGGTGCTTTTGTTCAGGTAACCCGATGCGCCCAGCTGAATGCAGCGCACCGCGTATTGTTTTTCTGGGTAGGTGCTGAGCATCAGCACCGGCAAGCAGGGCCAGTCGCGCCGCAAAGCCTGCAAGACATCCAGCCCGTCCATGCCGGGCAGGGCGATGTCCAGCAAGACCACATCAATGCCCTGGGGTCCTTGCAGTTTATAAACGGCATCCAGCACCCCGGGGCCGGTCTCGGCTTCGGCCACCACCTGCAGCAAGGGGTCATCGGCCAAGACCATCTTCAGGCCTTCACGCACGATCTTGTGGTCGTCGCCCAGCAGCACGCGCACCGTGGCGTTCATGTGAGCACCTCACCGTCCGGCAAAGGCATGGACAAGCGCATTCTTGTACCCCGACCAGGTGCACTGTCAATGTCGATGACGCCGCCAAAGTGCCGCGCCCGCTCGCGCATGCCCATGATGCCGTAGGCCTGCGCCGACTCAAACGCTTGGAGCAAGGCACCGCATCCATCGTCTTCCACAGACAGGTGCAGCCAACCTTCACGCTCCACCATGTCCACATCCACCGTGCGTGCGCGGGCGTGGCGGCCCACGTTGCTGAGCATTTCCTGAAAAATGCGAAACACCGCCATGGCCATGGGCTCGGGCAACACGCGTTGCTCGTTCACTTCCATGCACCACTTGAGTTCTTGCTCGGCCGACTGCACAAACTCCTGCGCCTGCCACTCCAGCGCACCCCACAGGCCCTGGTGGTCCAGGATGCTGGGGCGCAGGTCGGTGATGATGCGCCCCACGTTGACCACCGCGTTCTCGATCAGGCGGCTCATGTTTTGGCACTTGCCCCGCATCTTCTCGCGCATGGTTTGCGCTTCTTCGGCGGCCCTCTGCTCTTGTTCGGACAGGCGCTTGTCCAGCCAACCCACGTCCATCTTGAGCGCCACCAGCAAACTGCCCAGTTCGTCGTGCACCTCGCGGGCGATGCGGGTGCGCTCCTCTTCGCGCACAGCGTCGGACCAGGCGGCCAGTTCGCGCAGCTGCTGCAAAGCGGTTTCCAGCGCATGGGTGCGTTCGGCCACGCGCACTTCGAGCTCGTCCTTGGCTCGGTGCAAGGCCTCTTGGGCCCGCTTGCGCTCGGTGATGTCCACAAAGGTGACCACCGCGCCGCGCACCTGGCCCTGGTCAAACACCGGGTAACTGGCGTACTCCACAGCAAAGCTGCTGCCGTCTTGCCGCCAGAAGACCTCGCTGTCGATGCGGCAAGGCTCGCCTCGGCGAAAGGCGTTGTAAATGGGGCAGTCGTCCATGGGGTAATGCGCCCCGTCACCATGCGAGTGGTGCGTCAGGATGTGCATGTTCTGGCCCAGCACCTGCTCGGGCTCAAAGCCGATCATTCGCGCACCGGCCGGGTTGATGAAAACACACAGCCCCTCCAGATCCACCCCAAACACGCCCTCACCGGTCGAAGCCAGCATGAGGCCCAAGGGGTCACGCCAGGCATCCGGGTTGTCCTGCCCCACTGTTCTGAAGTTCTGAAAATCGAATTGCATGCTGGCGAACATGCAAGGCCTGTGCCATGCCCACTTTCAATGGATCGGGGGTTTCATGCACAAAGCTCAACAAAACTCGGGGCTTGAGGCCTCCCATCCTTCTTTCAAAATGCATTATTTAGTATTCATTAAAATCACCGTTTTGTTGTTCATTCGGCATCCAATGCGCTTGCCCTTGGCAGCCTCAAACCGCAACCGTCCCCCTTTTTGGCCCCATGTGGGTTGACCATGAAAAAATTACGCCTGTGCCTTGCCTATGGTTTAAATCTGGTCGCTTGCACCAGCGTCTCCTTGAGCGACGCCCAACAAGACCAGCAGGTCAAATCCTTTCAAGCCCCCGCCCATCAGGCCGGCATTTACATCTATCGCCACGAAATTTTGGCAAGCACGGTGAAGATGGCGGTGTCGCTTGACGGCCAAACCATCGGGCACACAGCCGCCAAAACATTTTTGTACAAAGAAGTTGCACCCGGCAAACACACACTGACCTCGGTGTCAGAAAACACCTCCACCCTGGACCTGCACGTCAAAGCAGGCAAGCTCTATTACGTCTGGCAAGAGGTCAAAATGGGCATCCATTCTGAAAGAAGCAAATTGCACCTGGTGAGCGAAACGCTGGGTCAACGCAGCGTTCTCGAGACCCAGATGGTGCAAACCCGCTGACTTGCACGCGCTTTGGGGTATGCAAGTGACAGACAAGTTCGTCCTGATCGTCACAATGGCAACTTCCCAACCCCTTTAGTGAAGATGCCATGCCCGCCCCTCTGACCGACACCATTCGATTGCAAGGTGCCTCCAATTTCCGAGATGTCGGCGGCTACCGGACTCACGATCTGCGACGCGTCAAAACCGGCCAAGTGTTTCGATCCGACCATCTGGCGGGTTTGAGCTTGGACGATCTGTCGCAACTCAAACGTCTGGGCATTGGCCACAGCCTGGATTTTCGCGGCGCAAACGAGTGCATGGCCACGCCTTACGACATTGCGGGCGTGCAGCGGGTCGCGCTGACGATTGAGCCCACCGTGATCGCACGCATGCAAGCCTTGGTGGCCCAGGGCATCGTTCCCAGCACCGAAGAAACGATCAACTTGATGCGCGAGACCTACCGCGATTTTGTCAACCACAACGCCCACACCTTTGGTCGGTTTTTAAAGCACTTGCTGGAACACCCCACACCGCAAGTTTTTCACTGTACAGCGGGCAAAGACCGGACCGGGTTTGCTGCTGCGTTGCTGCTGTCGGCCTTGGGCGTGGACCGCGCCACCATCGAGCACGACTATCTGCTGACCAACCAGCTGTACAAGCGTGACACACGACTGGAAGGCCAAGGCCACCCCCATGTCATGAAAGTGCTGTGGCAAGTGCAGCCCGAGTTTTTGCATGCAGCGTTTGAAGCCGTCGACACGCAGCACGGGGGCATGCGCGACTACCTGCACGGGGCCATTGGCCTGAGCCCGCAAGAGCTGCTGGAACTGCAGCGGATGCTGCTGGAGGATGAAGGCCACACGCCATAAGGGCTGTTTTGGCGTCATCTGGCCCCTGCGTGTCCCCCTTAAAAACGATAAAGTGTTTGTTTTTGATGCCCTTTGGAGTTTGGAATGAATGCACCTTTGCACCGCGAAATGCCCTCTGGGCACCTGGACAGCGCTTTGGCACTGAAAGAAGTGACACAAGCTTGGGACGGCTCGATTTTGTCCGAGCTCAAAAAATACATCGAGATTCCAGCCAAATCACCCGCCTTCGATGCCGATTGGGCCGCCAACGGCCACATTGAAACCGTTTTGCGCCATGCCGCCGATTGGGTGCTGGCGCAAAAAGTCGAAGGCTTGAAGCTCGAAATCATCCGCTTGCCTGGCCGCACACCCGTGATGTTCTTTGAAGTGGACGCCACCCGCAGTGCTGACCAAGGTTCTGGCCAAACCATCTTGATGTATGGCCACATGGACAAGCAGCCCGAATTCAACGGCTGGCGCAATGACCTTGGCCCATGGACCCCGGTTTATGAAGACGGCAAGCTGTATGGCCGGGGCGGCGCTGACGATGGCTATGCGGTGTACGCCAGCATCGCGGCGGTGCAAGCACTCAAGAGTCAAAAAACACCACACCCACGCATTGTCGGCGTGATCGAAACCTGCGAAGAGTCAGGCTCCTACGATCTGCTGCCCTATGTGGACGCGTTGCGCACCCGCTTGGGTGATGTGGGCTTGGTCATTTGCCTGGACAGTGGGGCAGGCAACTACGACCAACTTTGGTTGACCACCAGCTTGCGCGGCATGGCCAGCGGCACCCTGAAGGTGCAAATCCTGACCGAGGGCATCCACTCGGGCGACGCCTCGGGCTTGGTGCCCTCGAGCTTTCGCATCATGCGCCAAGTGCTTGACCGACTCGAAGACAGTGCCACCGGGCGATTGCTGCCCGCCAGTTTCCATTGCGAAGTGCCCACCGAGCGGCTGGCGCAAGCCCAAGCCACGGCCGCCATTTTGGGCGATGAGGTCTACAAACGATTTCCCTGGGCGCACTATGACTGTGGCGGCTCCACCAGTTTTGCCCTGCCCACCACCACCGACCCCACCCAAGCCCTGCTCAACAGAACGTGGACACCCACGCTCAGCGTGACTGGTGCCGATGGCTTTCCGGCCTTGAAAGATGCGGGCAATGTGCTGCGGCCCTACACCGCTTTCAAACTCAGCTTGCGCCTGCCCCCCTTGGTGGACGCGGCGCAGGCCGTGGCCGAAATGAAAGCCTTGCTGGAGGACAACGCACCCTACCAAGCGCGGGTGACATTTGAATCCAATGGTGGCGCCACAGGCTGGAACGCTCCCGACACCTTGCCTTGGTTCGAGCAAGCGCTCAACAGCGCCAGCCAAGCGCACTTTGGCGCACCGGTGGGCTACATTGGCCAAGGCGGCACCATCCCGCTCATGAACATGTTGAGTGCCGGTTTTCCCCGAGCTCAAATGATGGTCTGTGGTGTGCTCGGCCCCAAAAGCAACGCGCATGGGCCGAACGAGTTTTTGCATGTGCCCTATGCGCAGAAACTCACCGCATCGGTGGCCGAAGTCATGGCCCGCATGCCCTGAAGCTCGGCTGCGCCTCTCAAGCACCCGGTCCAATCAACAGGGCAGCCATTGGCCTGCCATGGATCACAGGGGGTCATGAGTCGCGCTGGCGGCTTGAACAATGGCTGCTTCCAAGGCGCGGGTGTGGGCCACCACATCCCATGCCTTGTTCTTCTTTAAGCGCTGGCGCAAACCTTTTTTGAGCTTGACCAAAGCTTGGCGATCTTTGGCCATTTTTTGGGCAATGGCCACGTAATCTTCATCGTCTTGGGCCACCCACTCGGACAAACCGGCGGCTGTCATGAAGCTCGCGCCCATGCGAGACACAAAATGTGCGCCCATTTGCGTCACCACGGGCACCCCCATCCACATGGCTTGCAAGCTGGTCGTGCCACCGTTGTAGGGCACGGGGTCCAGGGCGATGTCCACGTCGGCGTACTCGGCCATCATGTCGCTCAGGCCCACAGGGCCCCGAAATTCCACCCGGGCCATGTCCACACCCAAGGCCTGCAAGCGTTCGGTAAAAATCTGCTGAGCCGCCTCGTCGCTGAAGCTGGGGGCCTTGAGCAGCAAACGCGAATCAGGCACCGCTGCCAACACTTTGGCCCACAAGGCCAGCGTGCGCGGCGTCAACTTGGGCACATTGTTGAACGAGCCAAAAGTCAATGGCCTTTGCGCCGTGGCCGCTTCATGGGCCGGGTAGGGGTAATCGTCTTCGGGTGCATAGCAAAACACGGTGCCGGGCAAACGCAAGACCTGTTCGGTGTACAGACGCTCGCAGCCTTCGGGCGTGACCACGGCATCGCCCAAAATAAAGTCCATGTTGGGCACCCCGGTCGAGCCGGGGTAACCCAAATACGTCATCTGCACCGGTGCTGCGCGTTGCGCAAATAACTGCATGCGGTGCTGGCTGGTGTGACCGGCCATGTCCAGCAACACGTCAATGCCATCGGCATCGATGCGTTTGGCCAGTTGTGTGGTGTTCAACGCCCCCACCTCGACCCAGTGTTCGGTGCGCGTGCGGGCCAAGGCGGTTTGTTCGTCATGAGAATCACCCACAAAGTACATGGTCAATTCAAACTTTGACCGGTCCAACTCGCGCAACACCGGTTGCATGAAAATATTGACCGGGTGTTGATGGTGAAAATCGGCCGACACAATGGCCAGTTTCAGGCGGCGGCCTGACAAAGGCGCACGCACAAACGAGGCACGACTGCGTGCGCCATCGCCCCAATGTGCAAACAAATCGCGGTGCAAATCGGCCACCTGCTGTGCTGTTGGGGTGTCGCTGTACAAAGAACTCATGGCCGCACTGGACGCGTACCCCGAGTCCTTGTCCTCGGATTTGGCCAGGGCCATGTACAAAGCCAGGGCTTGATCGGCATCGCCCACTTTGCCGGCCACAGCGGCACGCAATGAACGTGCCCCCGGCATGGGGGCGAGGGCTTCGGCTTGCTGCAACACCAACTCGGCCTCGTGCATCTGCCAGCATTCGGCCAGCAGGTGCGCCAAGTTCCAGTGCGCCCAAGAACTTTGGGGGTAGAGCGCAACACAGCGGCGAGAAATTTCAATCGCTTCTTGCCAGAAATTGTTGCGAAAACTCAGTGCCGCCAAGCGCGACAAGGTCGACTCCTGGGTGGCAACCGAAGCCAAGGTCAACAAACGCATGGCTTTGTCGCGCTGGCCCAGCCGCAGCCAGGCTTTGGCCGCATCCATTTGGATTTCAGCGGCCAGGTTGGCCAAATCTTCCGGCTTGTCGGCGCGGGTTGCTTTGAGGGCCTCGTTGAAGCAGTTCAGTGACTCTTGGGCATGGCCCAGTTCGAGCACGTATTGCCCCATGAACCAGTGGACCTGACGCACGGCATCTTGATCCTTGGCGGCGGCTTTTTGCACCGCCTCGTTGTAGGCCCGATTGGCCAGTTCGGTGTGCCCTTGCTGCGCCATCACGCGGGCCATGGCCAGATAAGCTTCGAAGCGTTGTGGCGACACATCCATGGCACGCTGGTAGGCCGCCGAGGCCTGCGCTAGCTCACCCATTTGTTTGCACAAATGCCCAGCTTCCAGCCAAACGCTGAATTGGCCCGCATCGAGGCGCAAAGTTTGCGCAAACGCTTCTCGCGCGGCAATCGCCTGACCCAATTTCACCAGGCATCGGGCTTTCATGAAGTGCGCCGGGACCAAGCCCGCATGGGCTGCCAATGCGTTTTCGGCACACAAGAGGGCCTGCTGCCAGTCACCTGTTTTGTAGGCGGCATTGGCCTCGTTGAACGCCATGGCGGCGGTCGTTTCGTTTGTTGCTGCATTCATGATGGACACTTTCACCTTGTTTTTGTGACATTTTCACTTAATCTGAAGGAGCATTGATGTTCTTTTGAACTGAAAAAATTTCTCATCGCATGTGCAAGACACGGATTTGTGCACCCTGCAAGGTGACGCCAACCTTGCCGAGAAACCACCATGGGTGTGCCATCGATCCCTTGAAACAAGTGCCTGGCCTGCCTTCGGTCGTCCGCGGCACCCAACGCTCTCACGCCTGTTGATCTGCCCATTTTTTACGCTTCGGCGACAATGGCGCACTTGTCTTTTGTCACATTCCACCCCGCATGACCCCCTTGAACTACACCCGCGCCCAGGCGCTGCCCGAGATCCTGAAAAACCGCATCGCCATCCTCGATGGGGCCATGGGCACCATGATCCAGCGCTTTAAATTGTCCGAGGCCGATTACCGGGGTGAGCGTTTCAAGGACTTCCCCAAAGACGTCAAGGGCAACAACGAACTGCTGAGCCTGACCCGACCCGACGTGATCCGTGACATCCACGAAGGCTATTTGGCCGCCGGGGCCGACCTGATCGAGACCAACACCTTTGGCGCGACCACAATCGCTCAGGCCGACTACGACATGCAGCACCTGGCCCGAGAGATGAACCTGCAGTCTGCCAAGTTAGCCCGCGCGGCCTGCGACAAATTCTCCACCCCCGACAAGCCGCGCTTTGTGGTCGGTGCCTTGGGGCCCACGCCCAAAACAGCCAGCATCAGCCCCGACGTGAACGACGCCGGTGCACGCAACGTGACTTTTGAAGAATTGCGTGCGGCCTATTACGAGCAGGTCCAAGCCCTGGTCGAAGGCGGCTCCGACGTGCTGTTGGTTGAGACGATTTTTGACACCCTGAATGCCAAGGCCGCGCTGTTTGCGATTGAAGAGTACTTTGAAGCCAGCGGTGAGCGACTGCCGCTGATCATCAGCGGCACGGTGACCGATGCTTCGGGCCGCATTTTGAGCGGCCAGACCGTGACGGCTTTTTGGCACAGCGTGCGCCACGCCCAGCCCCTGGCCATTGGCCTGAACTGCGCTTTGGGCGCGACGCTCATGCGCCCCTACATCCAGGAATTGAACAAGGTGGCGGGCGACACCTTCATCAGTTGCTACCCCAACGCCGGCCTGCCCAACCCCATGAGCGACACCGGCTTTGACGAAACGCCCGAAGTCACCAGCCGTTTGCTACACGAATTTGCCGCCGAAGGCTTGGTCAACATCGTGGGCGGCTGTTGCGGCACCACCCCTGAGCACATTGGCGCGATTGGCCGTGCCGTGGCCCCCTTGGCACCACGCAACGTGCACAGCGGGTTTTTCTACAAAGAAGCGGCCTGAAACCCCCGTTGTCCATCCCCCTGTTGGGCACTTGTTGGCCGCAGCCATCAACAGGTTCTGTCCTGTCAAAAAAGTGCTCACTTCGTGGCTCCAATTGACCCAAGTCAAAACCTGTTTCTGTAAGACCTATAGAGTTGGACTTTGTTTAACCGATACAGGAGACCCTGATGAAAATCTTATTGGCCGTGGATGGCAGCGAATACACCAAAAAAATGCTGGCCTACCTGACCACGCACGACGATCTCTTCAGTGCCAACAACAGCTACACCTTGCTGACCGTGAACCCCCAGTTGCCTCCCCGCGCTCGTGCTGCAGTGGGCAAGGACATTGTTGAAGCCTATCACCGCGAAGAGGCCGAAAAAGTGCTGGGCCCTGTCACCAAGTTTTTGGCCCGCCACGAAATCGATGCCAAAACCATGTCCAAAGTGGGGCACGCTGGCGAAACCATTTCCAAAACAGCCGTGAGCGGCAAATTCGATCTGGTGATCATGGGCTCCCATGGCCATGGCGTCTTGGGCAATTTGGTCATGGGTTCAGTGGCCACCCAAGTCCTGGCACACTGCAAAGTGCCCGTCTTGTTGGTGCGCTGATACCCATTCAGCCCTTGGATGCCCACCTTGTGCAAGATGGGCATCCCCTCCCATGGGGTACTCAGGCCCCATGAAGCCATAACCTGTGGTGATACCTCAACCCACACAATTTCAATTCCCACAGCCATCATCCGCTTTTATAGTCCGTCCGCTGGGCAGTTTTCACCCGGCACCAAGGAGTGATGGCTGATGGCGCTGGAGATGGATCGCTTTGAACAAAGCACAGAGGTCGGTCTTTTTGACATGGGCTGCATGGGTGATGTGGGGCCCCGGGCCCATTGAGCATGTCACCACAGGCCATTGATCTGCATGCGCATTGGTTGCCGCCGGTGATGGCACAGGCCTTGCGTCAGCGCCATGACCAAGTGCCGCGCATTGATGCCTTGGCAGACGGCTCAGAGCATATGGTCATGCCCTCTGGCACATTGAATTTCAACACGGACTTCACCTCGGCCTCTCAGCGATTGGCGCACATGTCACAGCTGGGGGTGGGCAAGCAAATGTTGTCCCTGCCGGGCTTGTTTGGCATCGACTGCTTGCCTTTTGACCAATCGGCTCCTTTGGTGCGCATTTTCAATGACGCTTGTGCGGGCCTGTGCCAAGCCCATCCCGAACGCTTTTGCGGACTTGCCGCACTGCCATGGGTCAATCTGCATGCGGCCGTGGCCGAACTGCGACGGGCGCGATTGGAGTTGGGCCTGTTGGGTGCCATTTTGCCGGTGGAGGCCTTTCGCAGCGAGGCCAGTGCCGCCCAATTGCTGCCCTTGTTTGAAGCGGCCGAAGACCTGGGCGCACACTTTTTGGTGCACCCAGGACTCATGCCAGACAGCGCAGCCTTGCCATTGGTCCCACCTGACCACCACTGGGCTCGGCAGGCCTTGGCGGTTCAGCACGATGTGGGGCAGGCCATGGTGACCTTGCTGTTGTCGGACTTTTTGCGCCCTTGGCGCAACATCACCGTCCAAGTGGCCCATCTGGGCGGGAACTTTGGCGCAGTGGTTGAGCGCATGGACTTGATGCAGTCTTTGCATCATCCCACACGCGCTTTGCCATCGCGCCGGACACGGGCTGTGTGGGTAGACTGCGCATCCATGGGTCCGCAGGCCCTGGAACAAGCGGTGGCGGTATTCGGTGCAGACCGTGTGGTGCTGGGCACCGATGGCCCCATCTTTGATCCGGCCAAAACTTTATCGGCCATTCGTCATTCGCGCCTTTCGGCTGCCGACCAAGCCCTGATCCTGCACGGCAATGCAGCGGCTTTGTTGGCACGCTTGTCTTGACAACCGGAGCACTGGGCTTGGGCAAGATCCATTCACCAGTTTGTCGGTGAAAGGCTGCAGCTGTCGGCCACAGCCTGTTTTTTGGGCCGGTTATGCTTGAGCCATGCCTTTGAACGACCGACTCAAAATGCGTCACCTTCGAACCTTGTTGGCCATTGCCGAACAGGGCTCCTTGGTGCGAGCGGCCAAAGCCTTGAACATTTCGCAACCTGCGGTGACCAAAACCCTGACCGAGCTCGAAGACATCACCGCTCAGTTGCTTTTTGAACGCTCACCCAAGGGGGTGACATTGACCGCAGCAGGCCGGATTTTGGTGCGCCATGCGGGGGCGGGCCTTCGGACGATCCACGATGGCTTGTCCAGCCTGTCGAGTCATGAAGAGGGCGATGCCCCCACGCTGGTGATCGGCGCATTGCCCAATGTGGGTGCCACCGTGGTGGCCCCGGCCCTGGTTAGGTTTGCCGCTGTCTGGCCCCAGGCCCGTTTGACGGTGCGTGCAGGCTACAACGCGCCCTTGATTTCGGCCCTGAAGCAAGGCGCTCTGGACATGGTGGTGGGCCGCTTGGCAGAACCGTCTGCCATGCAAGGGCTGAGTTTTGAGTACCTCTACACCGAGCCTTTGCTGCTGGTTGTGCGCCCAGGGCACGAGTTGGCCCGGCTTTCCTCCATTCATCCAGACTTGTTGTACCGCTACCGCTTGGTGCTGCCAGATGCCAGCACAAGTGTGCGTGAAGCTGCCAACCGTTTTTTCATGACCTTGGGGGGTGGTTTGCCCAGACACACCATCGACACCATCGACTTGTCCTTTGGACGAAGTTATGTCTTGCAAAGTGATGCGGTCTGGTGCATTCCGCTGGGTGCCATTGAAAATGACTTGCAACAAGGCACTGTGGTGCGCCTGCCCATCGACACGCGCGGCACCGAAGGGCCGGTGGGCGTGACGCTGCGCGTGGAACACACGCCTTCCGAAGCTTTGTTGCAGGTTCTGGATGAAATTCGCATCAGTGCGGCGGCACGCATAGGGTCCATGGCCAGGCTCAACACCTTGCGCTGAGGACTTCAGCGTGCTTTGAGGCCCTCAAAGCAAGAACTCATCACCATGTCCAAAATCTGCTCTTCGGTGTGCTGTTCACCCATTTTGAGGAACTCCAGCACCGGGTCACAAGCCCGTGCAAACAAGGTGTAGAGCACCGCCACAGCGGGCAATGCCGGATTGATCTGGCCCTTGGCTTGGGCCTCTTCGATCCAGCCACCCAAAGCGTCGCTGACTTCCATCAAGCCATCCATGTACTCTTTGCTGGCCATCAAGGTGGTGCGCAAACTGGAGTTCTGGCTGGGCAAAGAGGGCATTTGGCCTTGCAGTTTGAGTGTCATGGTCCAGCGTGTCGCAGCCTTGAGCTTGTCCATGGGCAGCCCGTCGGGGGGCAGTTGCTGGATGAATTCCTGTGCCCTTTGCATGGCGGTGACCATGGCGGCGCAGGCCAGCTCTTCCTTGCTGGTGAAATGTTTGTAAAGACTGGCTTTGGCAATGCCCACTTCAGCGGCCACTTCGTCCACCGTCATCGCATCAAAACCTTTTTCGGCCAACAAACGGTTGACCGACTGGATGATGGCCGCCTCGCGGGCCGCCAGCATCTGGACTTTGAAAGACTTTTTGGGCGGTTTGGCGATTTCAATATTCATATTTTTTATTTTAGCCCCGTGGCCCAAAAAATGACCCCTGTGTTAACGCTTCATCCCTGTGGTTCACGGGGTGGTTACAGGGCCCACAACTCAGACCAAGGGTTTTCCATGAGCCCAACTTCAGAGTTTGTGCAAGCCAGCCACCCCCTGCACGATTTCAAAACGGGCCTGCACGCCAAACTGGGCATCGGCTTTGACGGGATTGGCGGTGGTGCGCATTTCAGCAACCATGCGCTCGGGTTTCACATCCAGCACGGTATACCCCCTCTCGTCAGATCGGGCGTGCACGATGTCGGGGTTGGACGCCCGGATTTGGGCCAACAGGTTTTCACCCAAGCCGCGCGAAGTGATGGAGGTGGCCACCAGTTCGGCTGCCACGATGGGGGACTTGTCGTTGTTGGGCTGCACACGCAGTTGCGAGGCCACGTTCATGTGCACATCCCCGCCCAATAGAACCACGTTTTGCAAACGGGCCTCGGCGATGGTGCTCAACAAGCGCTCTCGGGCTTTGGGGTAACCGTCCCAACCATCGGTGAAAGCGCTGCGGCCCAGCGGTGTGTCAACGCCGCTGGAACTCATTTGGGTGGACTGTGCCAACAATTTCCAGCACCGCTGGCTTTGCGTCAAGCCCTCGTTCAGCCATTGTTCCTGCGCAGCGCCCAACATGCTGCGGCCCGGGTTGGCCAAAGCGTCGCAGCCCACCACCACGCGGCCACCGCCCCGGTTCGGGTCTGGGCAGGCATGGTGGTCACGGTATTGGCGGCAGTCCAGCGTCCACACATCGGCCAGACGCCCCCATGCCATTCGGTCATGGATGCGCATCTGGCTGGGCTGGCTGGGGTCTGGCCCCAAACGGACGGGCATGTGTTCAAAATACGCTTGGTAGGCAGCCGCACGGCGGCGCAAAAACACCTGCGCATCGGTGAATTTTTGGTCCAGGTCGTTGGCGTAATCGTTCACCACTTCGTGGTCATCCCACGTCATGACCCACGGGTGTGCTGCATGGCAGGCACGCAAATCAGCATCCGATTTGTACTGGGCATGGCGCTCGCGGTACTCGTCCAACAGCATCGGTACCCCGCCTTCATGCTTGCGCACAATGAAGCGGGGATTGGTGCTCTCGTAAATGTAATCGCCCACAAACAAGACCAAATCCAGATCGCGTTCGGCCATGTCCCGGTGCGCAGCAAAGTAACCTTGCTCAAAGTGCTGGCACGAGGCCAAGGCCATGCGCAGGCGTGGCACCGCTTCGTTCAGTGCCGGGCTGGTGCGGGTCCGGCCCACCGGGCTGATCGCATGTCCGCAGACAAAACGGTACCAATAGTGCCGCCCGGGCTGCAAACCACTGGCCAGCACATGCACGCTGTGCGCTCGGCTGGCGTCGGTTTGTACCAGCCACTGCCTGACGGGCTGGCGCAAAGCCTCGTCGGCAAACACCTCACACACCACCGATTGCGCACGCCCGCGTTGCGCCTCGTCAACAGGTGCCATGCGCAAGCGGGTCCACAACACCACACTGTCAGGTTGGGGCTGACCACTGGCAACGCCCAAACTGAAGGGGTCGCTTTGCCAGCGCGGTCCCCCTGCAGAAGCGGCGCTTTGCACCGACTGCGCCTGGGCACAGGCCCCCAACCACGGCGTCAATGCCAGCGCCAAGGCCTGGCGGTTCAGTTGGCGACGATTTACTGAAAATCTGTTCATGTCAAAACGCTCTTGCAGAGCCACAAAAAGGAGAAGTTCAAAACATGTTACCCGGCCCTCTAAGGGCTGGGCATCACGGGTGACAGACCCCCACCGTGGTGCACGGCACAATCGGGGCCATGAACGTGCCGCACCCCCATCGCAAAGACCATCTGGACGCCCTGGCCGTGGGGATCTTGCTGGTTTGTTGCATGTTTTGGGGGTTTCAGCAGGTGTTGGTCAAAACCACGGTCACGCTCATCCCGCCGGTGTTCATGTCGGCGGTGCGTGGTGTGGGGGCCAGTTTGTTGCTGCTGCTGTGGTGCCAATGGCGCGGCATCCGGCTGTTCGAGCGCGATGGCAGTTTGTGGGGTGGTTTGCTGGTGGGCAGTTTGTTTGCCGCTGAATTTGCGTTCATTTACATCGGCTTGCAACACACCTCGGCTTCGCGGCTGACGGTGTTTTTGTACACCTCGCCTTTTTGGGTGGCGGCATTGGTGCCCTTGTTCATTCGCAGCGAACGCTTGCGCCCGGCACAGTGGGCCGGCATGGCGTGCGCTTTTGCCGCCGTGGTGTTTGCACTGCGCGATGGCTTGAGCGAGGGTGCAGCCACTGGCGACTGGATGGGCTTGGCCGCAGGCGCCTTGTGGGGCCTGACCACGGTGACCATCCGGGCTAAAAACCTCACCCGCATCCCTGCTGAAAAACTGTTGTTCTACCAAATTGCCCTGAGTGCAGGGCTCTTGCTGGTCTTGTCCTACCTGATGGGCGAGTCTTGGTCGGGTCATTGGAGCCCCTTTGCTCTGGGCTCGGTGGCCATACAGGCGGTGTTGGGGGCGTTTGCCAGTTACCTGGCTTGGATGTGGATGTTGGGCCGGTATCCGGCCACGCAAATTTCTGCTTTTGTGTTCATGACCCCGCTGTTTGCATTGCTGTTTGGCATGCTGTGGCTGGGCGAAACGGTGACCTTGACTTTGCTGCTGTCGCTGGTGCTGGTGGCTGTTGGCATTGTGCTGGTCAACCGCAAATGAGCCCCTGACACCCGTCGAAGCTGGCCCCGTGTGGCTCAAAAATACCGTGTTATTTCCATTTTCAGAAAGAAGGCCATGACTTACCAAGCCCTGCAAATCAACAAAGACGACGCCGGTTACCGCTGCACCCTGCAAACGCTCGACGACAACGCCTTGCCCGAAGGGGACGTGACGGTGCAGGTGGACTATTCCACGCTCAATTACAAAGACGGCCTGGCCATCACCGGCAAATCACCCGTGGTGCGCAAGTTCCCGCTCACGCCGGGCATTGACCTGTCGGGCACGGTGACAGACAGCCAGCACCCGCTGTTCAAAGCAGGTGACTCCGTCGTTTTGAACGGTTGGGGCGTGGGCGAGAGCCACAGCGGCGGTTTGGCACAAAAGGCTCGGCTCAAAGGCGACTGGTTGGTGAAACTGCCTGCCGCCTTCACCCCGCGCCAAGCCATGGCCATTGGCACCGCAGGCTACACCGCCATGCTGTGCGTGATGGCGCTGCAAAAGCACGGCGTCACGCCCGGCAGTGGCGACATTTTGGTCACGGGTGCGGGCGGCGGCGTGGGCAGCGTGGCCATTGCACTGCTGGCCAAGCTGGGCTATCGCGTGGTGGCCAGCACCGGCCGCTTGCAAGAGGCCGACTACCTGCGCGAGCTGGGCGCGGCCGATGTGATGGACCGGGCCGAACTGTCTGCCCCCGGCAAACCACTGGCCAAAGAGCGCTGGGCCGGCGTGGTCGACACCGTGGGCAGCCACACCTTGGCCAATGCCTGCGCCAGCACGAAATATGGCGGCGTGGTCACGGCTTGCGGCCTGGCCCAGGGCATGGACTTTCCTGGCTCGGTCGCACCCTTCATCTTGCGTGGTGTGACGCTGGCGGGCATCGACAGCGTGATGGCCCCGCGAGCCGTGCGCGAGGCAGCTTGGGCGCGTTTGGCCCAAGACCTGGACCCACTGCAACTGGAGCGCATCACCCGCGAAGTGGGTTTGGCCGATGCCGTAGCACTGGGCAGCGAGATCTTGGCCGGGCAGGTGCGCGGGCGGGTGGTGGTGAATGTGAACCGCTGAGCGGACGCAGATCACCCGCGCTTTGAACCATCACCCTGACCCGAGGCCTTAGGCCTGAACGGGCGGGGTGGTCTTGCTGGCCGGCAAAAAGGGGCTCAAATCAACCCCTTTGCACAAATTGATCAATTCGGCACCGCTGTTGACGTTCAACTTTTGATAAATGGTGGCCCGGTGCTTTTTGGCCGTGCCGGGCTGAATGCCCGTCACCTCAGCGATGCCTTTGTTCGTCAAGCCCTGAACGATGAGCATGAAGATTTCTTTTTCTCGGTTGGACAGCACATTGAAGACGCGGCGCACCGTGTCTGTGCTGACAAACTCCTGGTGGCGACGACGGTCAATGTCCATGGCCTTTTCAAGGATCAGGCAAAGCTTGTCGCGGCTGAAAGGCTTGAGCACAAAGTCAATGGCACCATGACGAAATGCCTCGATGATTTCGGTTTTCTCACTCTCACCGCTGATGAACACAATGGGCGTTCTGCGTCCAATGCTGAGCAACTTGTTTTGCAGCTCTAGCCCGGTCAAACCCGGCATGCGCATGTCGAGCAACACCACCGCAGGTGAAATGTCCAAGGCGTTGTTGAGAAATGCCTGTGCGTTGTCAAAGGTGTCAACGGTGTAACCCAGGCGGACCAGCATGTCTGCCAGGTAAAACCGCACGTCATGGTTGTCGTCGACCAAAAATACGTGACCCAGTCGATTGTTCATGGTTGCTGATATTGCTTAATAATTGTCAACAATTTAACAAAAATGTCAGCATTGGGAATTACCCAATTGGGTATTTTTACAACATCATAACTACATATTGACCGACCAAAAGGAACTTAACGCTTGCTTTTTTGAGTTTTGGCTTGCCGATCCACCCAGCGAGCGTGATCTTCGGGGTAGACCTGTTGCAATCGGGCCAGATGAAAGGCCCATACATCGTCTTCATCCAGCAATTGAGCGGCTTCGATCAGTTGCAAGACCACCCGAGGATCGGGCGTGCTCAGCAGCAGCTCTTGGCTCGCCTCCAGCACCCAGCGAGCGTTGTCTGGGGTGACGCGGGTGGTGGTGAGCTCGGCAAAAAGAGCCGCTGTTTCAAAAAACCAGCTTCGCTGAGCCACCTCAAGGGGCTTGTCTCGCCAAACTGCCCAGCGCTGTGCAGGTGGCAGATAAATTTGGCGCACCTGCTGGTAGTCATAGGCCAGGCATGCCAGGGCAGACAAAACAAGCAAGGCAGCGCTTTTCAGGCTGTTGGATGCCCGCATGCTCCACCAGATTTGCCCTCCCATGACCCACAGGCACAAAACAATGGCGATCTGAAAGGGTCCGTACCACAGCGGGTATTCAAGAGCGCTGTGCACAGCGATCACGCCCAAAACACCCCACCCCATGCAGCGATCAGCCCCCTGCGCTTGCCAAGGTTTGGCCATCCAGACAGCAGCCATGAGGGCCAGCATCAGCGCTGCAGCAGCAGGTATTCCCCAGACAACGGCCAAGTGCAGCGGCAAATTGTGGGCATTGCCCATGACAGCGCAAAAGCGGGTGTCACCATAATCGGTGATGTAGTGGGCATGGCGTAGCGCATCCCAGCCCCAACCACTCAGTGGTTTTTGGGCCAGCAAATGCAGCACATTGGACCAAAGCACTTTGCGACTGCCGCACCCGTCATCCGTGGTCATGCGGACCATGGCGTTGAATGTGGCTTGCCCCGTCATGTGTTGCAGGCTCCATGGCAACACCCAAGCGGCCAGTGTGTAGACGCCCAACGCAAAAACGCACAAGCGCAGCAACTGACGCATGCGGGCTTGTCGCCATTGCAGGGCCATCCAAAGGGTGATGCCCACCAATTGCAGCAAACCCGTGCGCGAGGACGTGGCGGCCAGTGCGGTGCACAGCACGGCCGTCATGATCCAAGCTTGCACGGATGTCAAGCCATGAAGACGCCACCACAAAACGGCCAGCAAGCCCATGCTGAGCAACGTGGCCAGCTGGTTGCGCTGGCGCAGGTTGCCAACAGCATCGCCCAAATAATCTGGCACATGCACCAGCGGCCAAAACGCCTCGGCTTTGCCAAAATACTGGATCAAACCGATGACGCTGCTGATCAAGGCCGCGATGGCCCAGCTGTGAAACACCGCAGAAACGGTGACCTGTCGCCAGCCGAACGCGGCCAAAGCCAGACATGCCCAACTGATCAGCCAAGGCATGACATTGGAGACAGGGCCTGGCGCATAAGGCTGCACCCAAGGCAAAACCAAGACAAGCAGTACGCCCCAGTGCGGGGGCGTGTTGTGCAGTGGGTGATGGGGCTCAGCCAATGACATGGGCTGACGCATGAGAGGACGCCCGGCAAGGCTCGGGCGCTGTCATCGTGAATTCAGGATTCAAGAGGCCTTGCACGAGGCGGGCAGGTACTTGACCGGCAAGCCGTTGCTGCTTGCAGGACCACAACGCCAGCTGGCGATGGGTTTGCCACCGTCGGTGCTGCCATTGATGGCGGTGTCACCGGTTTGCAAAGGGGTCAAGCTGATGCTGTTGGCCGATGCGCTGGTGTTGCCCCGCAAGGCCTCGTGGTTGCCCACCACCGTGATCACACCATTGGCATCGGCCGCGATGCTGGTGACGTATTTGCTGGTCTGGGTTTCGCAAACTTTGGGCAGACTGGCCGCCACATTGGCCTCAGAGGCCGAGCTGATCGCTTCGCTGACCGAGGTCTTGCAGCCATTGGCCGCCAGCAGCATTTCAGAAACCTTGGCCCGAATGGTGTAGTCCTGATAGGCCGGCAGGGCCAAGGCCCCCAAGATACCAATGATCGCAATCACGATCATCAGCTCGATCAATGTCAAACCCTGTTGCCTTTTTTGCATGGCATTTGCTCCCTGGTGAATGAACAACCATGGTAAATCATCCCCCCCTCAAACTCCAGTGTGGGTGATGGGTATTTTGAAGTCACCAACGAACAACAGCCCCAAGTCGCCAAACGACTTGGGGCTGCACAGGCGCATCAGGTTTAAGCCGCGTTGTTCGGGGCTGCGCGGCGGGCCATGATGAATTTGCCCAAAGCCAACACCAGCAAAGCGCCAGCAATGCCCAAGCCGTAACCCCAGGATTTGTCTTGCGGCAGGTAAGCCACCAGACCGGGATCGGTCTGGATCATGGTGCCGGCAATCCAGCCCAGCAGCATACCGCCAGCGGTGATGATGATCGGGAAACGGTCCATCAACTTGAGCACCAACTGGCTGCCCCAGACAATGATCGGGATGCTGACCAGCAAGCCAAAGATGACCAAAGGCATCTGGTGGTCGGCGTTGCCCGAAGTCTGAGCGGCACCGGCGATGGCGATCACGTTGTCCACGCTCATGACCAAGTCGGCAATGATCACGGTTTTGACCGCGCCCCAGAGCTTGTCGCTGCCCTGGATGTTGCTGTGGTCGTCTTCTTCATCGGGGGTGAGCAGTTTCACACCAATCCAGATGAGCAAGAGTGCCCCCACAAACTTGAGGAAAGGAATGGCCAGCAAGGTGAGCGCAAAAAAGATCAGGATCACGCGCAGCACGATGGCACCGGCTGTACCCCACATGATGCCTTTGGTGCGCTGGTGATCTGGCAATTGGCGGCAAGCCAGCGCGATCACCACAGCGTTGTCGCCACCCAGCAGAATGTCGATCATGATGATCTGCCCGACGGCAAACCAAAAGGTAGGGGTCAGAAATTCTTCCACAGTGTTCCTTTCACCCGGCAAGGCGGGCACTAATATTCGATTTGCAAAAAGAAAGCCGGATTTTCCCTCGGAAAACCCGGCTATTCTATTGTGGCAAACCACAGCCCCTTGAGGAGCTGGGTCTTGTCGCCTGCGCGAATGCGCTGATTACTTCAGCTGAGCTTTGAGCAGTTTGCCCAGTTCAGACGGGTTGCGTGTGACGATGAAGCCACACTCTTCCATGATGGCCAGTTTGGCATCGGCCGTATCGGCACCGCCAGAGATCAGGGCACCTGCGTGGCCCATGCGCTTGCCGGGAGGGGCAGTCACACCGGCGATGAAGCCCACCACGGGCTTTTTCATGTTGGCTTTGCACCACTGAGCGGCTTCGGCTTCGTCTGGACCGCCGATTTCACCGATCATGATGACGGCGTCGGTGTCTGGATCGTCGTTGAAAGCCTTCATCACGTCGATGTGCTTCAAACCGTTGATCGGGTCGCCACCGATACCGACGGCGCTGGATTGGCCCAGGCCCACTTCGGTCAACATCGCCACGGCTTCATAGGTCAAAGTGCCCGAACGGGACACCACGCCGATGCGGCCTTTGCGGTGGATGTGACCGGGCATGATGCCGATCTTGATTTCGTCGGGCGTGATCAAGCCGGGGCAGTTGGGGCCCAGCAGCAAGGTGCGCTTGCCACCAGCGGCTTCTTTGGCCTTCATCTTGTTGCGCACTTCGAGCATGTCACGGACTGGAATGCCTTCTGTGATGCAAATCGCCAAATCGAGGTCGGCTTCCACAGCTTCCCAAATGGCAGCGGCTGCACCGGCTGGGGGCACGTAGATCACGGACACGGTCGCGCCCGTGTTTTGAGCAGCTTCTTTGACCGAGGCGTAAATTGGGATGTTGAAGATGGACTCGCCAGCCTTCTTGGGGTTCACGCCCGCGACGAAGCAGTTTTTGCCGTTCGCGTATTCCTGGCACTTCTCAGTGTGGAACTGACCGGTCTTGCCGGTGATGCCTTGGGTGATGACTTTGGTGTCTTTGTTGATGTAGATGGACATGTTTGTTCCTAATCAGTTGCGGACGGCGCTGATCGAACCGTCCTGCAAAGTCATTACTTAACGGCTGCGACGATGGCTGTCGCGGCTTCGGCCATGGTGTCGGCAGAGATGATCGGCAGACCGGATTCGGCCAGCATCTTCTTGCCCAGCTCGTCGTTGGTGCCCTTCATGCGCACGACCAATGGCACGGACAGGTTCACGGCCTTGCAAGCGGTGATCACGCCGGTGGCGATGGTGTCGCACTTCATGATGCCGCCGAAGATGTTGACCAGAATGCCTTTGACATTCTTGTTGGCCAGCATGATCTTGAAGGCTTCAGTCACTTTTTCGGCTGTAGCGCCGCCGCCCACGTCCAGGAAGTTGGCGGGCTCGCCGCCGAACAACTTGATGGTGTCCATGGTGGCCATGGCCAAGCCAGCACCGTTGACCAGGCAACCGATGTTGCCGTCCAGGCTGATGTAGGCCAAGTCGAACTTGGAAGCTTCCACTTCAGCAGGATCTTCTTCGTCCAAATCGCGGAAGGCCACGATTTCGGGGTGACGGAAGAGGGCGTTGGCGTCGAAGTTGAACTTCGCGTCCAGGGCCATCACATTGCCTTTGCTGTCGCGGTTCAGGGGGTTGATTTCCACCAACGAAGCGTCGGTTTCCATGTAGCACTGGTACAGCTTTTTGAAGATGTCCACGGCTTGGGCGGTGGAGTCTGCTGGCATGCCGATGGCATCTGCGATCTTCTTGGCTTGTGCATCGCCCAAACCAGTCAACGGGTCGATAAACTCGGTGATGATTTTTTCTGGGGTGCTGTGGGCAACTTCTTCAATGTCCATGCCGCCTTCGCTGGAAGCGATGAAAGCAATCTTTTGAGTTGCACGGTCAGTCACGACTGACACGTAATATTCTTTGTGGATGTCAGCGCCGTCTTCGATGTAGAGGCGTCGGACTTTTTGGCCTTCGGGGCCAGTCTGGTGGGTCTTGAGCTGCATGCCCAGGATCTCGCCAGCGATGCGCTTGACGTCTTCAATGGTCTTGGCCACTTTGACGCCGCCGCCCTTGCCACGGCCACCGGCGTGGATCTGGGCTTTGACCACCCACACGGGGCCGCCCAGTTTTTGAGCGGCTTCAACAGCCTCTTGAACGGTGAATGCCGGGATGCCACGGGGGACTGGCACGCCGAATTGACGCAAGATTTCCTTGCCTTGGTACTCGTGAATCTTCATGAGGTCTTCTCTCAGAGGGGGTGGTAATTTTCGACCGGTCTGCCAGGCAGCCCGAATTTTGGCCGGGCGCGTCAGCAGGCTCTGGACACTGCAGCGTGCGACTGTATCATGCTGCAATGCACCAATCCTGAGCCTCGCGTCTTACATTGACATGACGTTGAGAGTTTGAATTTTTGTGAAAGCAAGTCCCATGGCCAAAATATTCATCGATGGCGAAGCCGGCACCACTGGTTTGCAAATCCGCGAGCGTCTGGCGCTCATGCCTCAAATCGAGGTCTTGAGCATTGACCCCGCCCGCCGCAAAGATCCCGAAGCCAAGCGGGAGCTGATGGCTGCCGCCGACCTGGTGGTGCTGTGTTTGCACGACGAAGCATCAAAGGAATCGGTCGCCATGATCGATGCCTTGCCAGGACGTCAACCCAAAATTGTGGACGCCTCCACGGCCTACCGCTGCCACCCGGACTGGGTCTACGGATTTCCCGAACTGTCGGCCCAGCAAGCCAGCGCCGTGCGCGAGGCGCAACGCGTGTCCAACCCAGGTTGCTACGCCACTGGTGCCATTGCCATCTTGCGGCCTTTGGTCGATGCAGGCCTGGTGCCCCCAGACTTTGCGGTGTGTTTGCCTTCAGTGAGTGGTTACTCCGGTGGTGGCCGCACCATGATCGAAGACTTCGAAGCCGGCCGGGCCCCTTTGCATGAAGCCTACGCTTTGGGCCTCAAGCACAAGCACATTCCCGAGATCATGCGTTACACCGGCTTGACCTGCCGCCCCTTGTTTGTGCCTGCCGTGGGCAACTTCCGTCAAGGCATGTTGGTGCAGTTGCCACTGCATCTGGACGCCTTGCCCGGCCAACCGACAGGCGCTGATTTGCACGAGGCTTTGCATGCCCATTACGCCGCCAGCCAAACCACAGGCGCTTGGGTCAGCGTGCTGCCTGCCACGGAAGACGCCAAGCTCGACGCCACGGCGCTGAACAACACCAATCAGCTGGAAATTCGGGTGTTTGCCAACGAAGACGCCCGCCACGCCGTGGTGATTGCCCGCCTGGACAATCTGGGCAAAGGTGCCAGCGGCGCAGCGGTGCAAAACATCGAATTGATGCTGGGCTTGTAAACAGCTTGCGCTTTGTCCATGGCTGCCAAGGCCATGGCTGATTTGGCCCCTTCAGCGGGGCCAAGTCTTGTTCACTTCCAGCGGCTCAGCTCAATGTGCACGCTGCCCTTGTCGCTGCTGAAGGTCACGCTGCCTTCTTGCACCGTGGCCTGAAGCTGCATGCTGCGTTCGGCCAGTTGGGCCAGCTCTTGTGAACGCTCAGTGGGCACACGCCAGACTTGCAGTTTGTCCAAACGGGTGAGCTTGGTCTCGATGCCTTTCCACCAAATTTCGGCCGCGTGGTTGAAGCAATACAACAACACCTCGTCGGCCTTCTGACAGGCTTTCATGATGGGCTTGTCTTCGGGCTGGCCGACTTCGATCCACATGCGTGTTTGGCCCGTGAAGTCGCGCAGGCTGCAGTCCGGGTCATCCGGGTCGGACAGGCCTGCACCAAAGGCCAGCTTGCCATCACCATTGCACACGGCTTGCAGCTTGTAAGCGTTGATGGCCAGCGCCAGCAGGCGGATCATCATGCGCTCGTCGGTTTCGCTGGGATGCCGCGCCAGCGTGAGCTGGTGGTCTTCGTAATAGCTGTGGTCGATGTCGGCGATCGACAGGTTCGCTTTGTAGATGGTGGATTTGAGGGCCATGCAGTTTGCTGTGTGGGAGCGGCGCCCTCGCCGCGATCAATGCTGTGCAAACTGCCGTGGAAAACCTTGGCGGCGAGGGCGCCGCTCCCACAGGAATATGCCGAAAAAGTCAGACCCGGCGTGCCAACTCGGCGGCCTTGCCCACATAGCTGCCCGGTGTCATGGCCAGCAAGCGGTCCTTGTCGGCTTGCGGGATCTCCAAACCCTGAATCAAGCCGTGCAGGTCTCCGGCGCTGACCGTTTTGCCGCGCGTGACTTCCTTGAGCTTTTCATAAGCACCCTGCACGCCATAACGACGCATCACAGTCTGAATGGGTTCAGCCAGCACCTCCCAGGCCGCATCCAGGTCGGCGGCCAGCGCCTCTTCGTTCAATTCGAGTTTGTTCAGGCCCGTCATGAGCGAGGCATAGGCCAGTGCGGTGTAGCCCAGGCCCACGCCCATGTTGCGCAGCACGGTCGAATCGGTCAGGTCGCGCTGCCAGCGGCTGATCGGCAGCTTCTCGCTCAGGTGCTTGAGCACGGCGTTGGCCAGACCCAGGTTGCCTTCTGCGTTTTCAAAGTCAATCGGGTTGACCTTGTGCGGCATGGTGGAAGAACCAATTTCACCGGCCTTGAGGCGTTGCTTAAAGTAGCCCAGGCTCACATAACCCCAGATGTCGCGCGACAGGTCGATCAAGATGGTGTTGGTGCGGGCCACAGCGTCGAACAACTCGGCCATGTAGTCGTGCGGCTCGATCTGGATGCTGTAGGGCTGAAACGCCAGGCCCAGGCCCCATTGGCTGCTTTGGGTCTCGCTCAACTCGGGCGTCTCGACCACTTGGCGGGCAAAGGCTTCCCAGTCAAAGTCAGGCCAAGCCGACAGGTGGGCGTTGTAGTTGCCCACCGCACCATTCATCTTGCCCATGAGTTTGACCGCTGCGATTTTTTCGCGGCAGCTGTTCAGGCGCATGACCACGTTGGCCATTTCCTTGCCCACCGTGGTGGGGCTGGCGGTCTGGCCGTGGGTGCGGCTGAGCATGGGCACTTCGGCAAAGGTGTGCGCCATCTCACGCAGCTTGGCAATCAGGCCGTCCAGGCCAGGCAAGATCACTTGGGCGCGAGCGCCTTTGAGTTGCAGGGCGTGGCTGGTGTTGTTGATGTCTTCACTGGTGCAGGCAAAGTGCACGAATTCAGAAGATTTTTCAAGTTCCGGGCGGTCCTTGAACTTGGACTTGATCCAGTACTCGACGGCCTTCACGTCATGGTTGGTGGTCTTTTCGAATTCTTTGATGGCCACGGCGTCCGTTTCGCTGAAGTTTTTGACCAAACCCGTCAAATAACTGCGTGCACCGGGGGTCAATGGCTTGAACTCAGAAAAACCGGCATCAGACAAGGCAATGAACCAAGCAATTTCGACCTGCACCCGACGGTGAATATAGCCTTGCTCACTCATGAGTGGGCGCAAGGCATTGAGTTTGCTGGCGTAACGGCCATCCAGCGGCGACAAGGCAGAAATAGGGGTGAAATTCATCAGGTGATTGTAATTCCCAGCCATTGCGCCCCTCGATCCACCCAATTGGGGAAGGCGACATACAACGAAGCCACTCATCCCCTAGAATCCAAGTTCTGTTTTTTTGGTCCTTTATCCTTTTTGATATGAAACTCATCGGCTCTGTTACAAGTCCTTATGTTCGCAAGGTACGCATCGTCATGGCCGAGAAAAAGCTGGACTACCAACATGTGACCGAAGATGTGTGGTCGGCTCAAACCACCATCCACCAATCCAACCCCTTGGGCAAAGTGCCCTGCCTGATCATGGAGGGGGGCGAAGCCGTGTTTGATTCGCGGGTGATCGTGGAGTACCTGGACACTTTGTCACCCGTGGGCAAGTTGATCCCTTCTGCCGGACGCGAACGCGCAGAAGTCAAAACATGGGAAGCACTGGGCGATGGCTTGCTCGATGCGGCCTTGTTGGCCCGCATGGAAGCGGTCTGGACGGGACGCGAAGACAGCGAACGCAGCCAAGCCTGGATTGACCGGCAATTGGACAAGATCCAGCACGCCTTGCGGGCCATGAGCACCGGTTTGGGCGACAAGCCCTTTTGTTCTGGCATTCACCTGAGCTTGTCCGACATTGCCGTGGGTTGCGCCGTGGGCTATCTGGATTTTCGTTTTCCGCAAATTGACTGGCGCACGCCTTACCCCAATTTGCACAAACTCTACGACAAACTGTCACAGCGCCAAAGTTTCATCGACAGCTTGCCCCACTGAGGCCAAGCCCTGAAGCCACCGCCATGGGGCAGCGCTCATGGCGTTTCAGTAATTCAACAAGTTGCGCCGCACATGAACCAAATGTGTGGTGGCCAAGGTTTTGGCCAAGACCGGGTCGCGTGCCTTGAGCGCTTGCAGCAAGGCGCGGTGCTCTGACTGGTAAGCCAAGCGTCGTTCCGGGGTGAGGCTGCGTTTTTTCAGCATGCCCCACTCGCCTTGGGCACGGGCCTGGTTCATCAACTTGAACAGCCGGGCCACAAAGTCGTTGTGCGCAGAACGCGCGATGACCTCGTGAAACAGGCCATCCCACACCTCAAATTCCTCGACGCTGGTGGCCGCTTCGGCGCGGTCACAACATTGGGCCATTTGCTCAAAATCGGCGGGTGTGGCGTTGCCAATGACCATCTCGATGATCGCAGGCTCCAGGGCCATGCGGGCCTCCATGAGTTCTGCAGGGCTGGTTTGCCAAACAGCGTCCGGGGTGCCCACACCACTGGACTTGTGAGGAACATTGGCCCGCCCCGCTTTGTCGGTGACAAAGGTGCCGCTGCCCACTGTTTGCACAATCAAGCCTTGGTCCTTCAACTCGGCCAGCACCTTGCGCACCGTGCTTCGGCTGATCTGGTGTTGCTCGCACCACTCACGTTCGGCGGGCAAACGTTCTCCCACTTGCCAGCGGCCACTGTGCAGCTGATCCAACAAAGTGACACGAAAGAGGAAAGAAGAATCCACGGCAATCTCATGGGCCATAAAAAACCAAATCATACCAATTGACATCCCGATTGGGAACGGCGCAAAAACACCCAACTGCCCACTTGAAGTGACCTGAACCCCAGAAAAAACAACGATACGGCTTCATTTTTGGCCATGAAATGGACAAACCCCGTAAAAACCCTGATGAAGATGACCCGGTTTTTATCATGACTGACCGGTAATTTTCTTTATGATGGTCCAGATTGGTTGAACCCTTCCACCCATTTCATTGACTCCCGGCACTCAATCGTCCGGTCCCCTGGAGAATATTTTGCGCATCGCCACTTTTGCATTCAACGGAAAACGCCACGTCGGTCAGGTCTCGGCTGACGGCCTGCAAGTCACGCCTTTCGTGCTGTCTGACACCCAAGCCCATCACGGTGCGCAGGTGCTGATCGACGCCTTGGTGGCCGGTCAGCCTTTGCCCGCTTTGAGCGGTGATGCGCTGGCCGTGTCCTCGGTCAAACTCGAATCCCCCCTGCCTGTGCCGCGCCGCAACGTGTGGTGCGTGGGCCGCAACTACCATGCGCACGCCAAAGAACTGCAGGCCTCGGTCTTCAAGGACAGCAACACCGACACCAAGGCCTGGCCCATTGTGTTCACCAAAGTGCCCGAGTGCGTGGTCGGCCCGACCGACGATGTGCAACTGCCCGGCGCGGCCGTGTCTGAGCAAATCGATTACGAAGCCGAGCTGGCCGTGATCATTGGCCAAGGCGGCAAAAACATCAGCCAGGCCGATGCCATGCAGCATGTGTTTGGCTACACCGTGGTCAACGACGTGACCGCCCGCGACGTGCAGATGCGCCACCAGCAATGGGACATGGGCAAGTCCTTTGACACCTTTTGCCCCATGGGTCCCTGGATCGTCACCGCCGACGAAATCGACGGGCGCAAAACCCGCGTGCGCTGCTGGGTCAACGGCGAGTTGCGCCAGGACGGCCCCACCGAAAACATGATTTTCGACATCCCCACGCTGATCGAAACCATTTCGCGCGGCATCACGCTATACCCTGGCGACATCATCGCCACCGGCACGCCTGCCGGTGTGGGCATGGGCCTGAACCCGCCCCGCTACATCGCCAAAGGCGATGTGATCCGCGTCGAGATCGATGGCGTCGGCCAAATCGAAAACCGCTTCGTTTAAGCCACCAAAACAGGCAGGGTGCAGCCCTGACCTGCCCCACAAGAGGAGACAAGTCATGAAAAATCGTCCGTGGATCCGGATCGTCTTGAGCGCTGCTTTGGTTTGCGCCGGCATGAGCGCTGGTGCACAAAGCTTTCCCACCAAACCCATCACGATGGTGGTGCCCTTCCCGCCGGGCGGTGTGGCCGACACGGTGGGACGCCCAGTGGCCGAAGCCATGTCGCGTCACCTCAAGCAAAGCATCGTGGTCGAAAACAAGGGCGGTGCGGGCGGGGGCATTGGCATGGCCCAAGTGGCCAAGTCCAAGGCCGATGGCTACACCGTCTTGATGTCCCTGTCATCGCTGGTCGTCTTGCCCGAGGCCGACAAGATCTTGCAGCGCCCCCCGATGTTTCAGGTCAATCAACTCAAAGCCATCGCGCGATTCACCGCCGACCCCACCGTGCTGGTGGTGCGCTCTGACAGCCCCTGGAAAACGTATGCCGAATTCATGGCCTACGTGAAGTCCAACCCCGGAAAAATATCGTTTGGCTCATCTGGCAACTACGGCACCATGCATGTGCCCATGGAGCAACTCAAAGCCGCCACCTCGACCTTCATGCTGCATGTGCCCTACACCGGCGCGGGACCTGCGGTCTTGTCTTTGCTCAGCGGTCAAATCGAAGCTTTGTCCACCGGCCCCGCCAGCGTGAAGCAACACATCGCTTCGGGCCGCTTGCGTGCCTTGGCGCATTGGGGTGAAGGCCGCTTGGCCAGCATGCCCGAAGTGCCCAGCTTCAAAGAGCTGGGCGTGCCGATTCAGTACTCGCAATGGTCGGGCATGTTTGTGCCAGCCGACACACCGGCTGCCGTGGTCGACAGCCTGCGTCAAGCGGCCAAATTCGCCGCACAAGACCCCCGCGCGGTGGCTGCCTTAACGGCTTCAGGCACCTCGTTCATGTACCAAGACGCCCCTGACTTTGAGCGTTTTGTGCAAAACGATGCCAAAGCCATGAGCGCCCTCGTCACCCGGATCGGCAAAGTCGATTGATCCAGGGACCACCCGGCCCTGTGCCTGCCCACCGCCCCACCTTTCACCCCCTCGGAGACACAACATGCTGAACTTGAGCCGCACCCTGAAATTCACCGCTTTGACGCTGGCCCTGGCTTCGGGCCTGGCCCAAGCCCAAAGCTACCCGAACCGCCCCGTGAAAATCGTGGTGCCTTTTGCCGCAGGCGGGCCTGCCGACAACTACGCCCGTTTCATGGCGCAGCGCTTGGGCGAAGAGCTCAAGCAGTCTTTTGTCATCGACAACAAGCCGGGCGCGGGCTCCATCATCGGCACCGATCTGGTGGCCAAATCACCTGCAGACGGCTACACCTTGCTCATGATGTCGAACACGCACACCGTGAACGAGTCCTTGATTCCGACCAAACCCTTTGGCCTGATGAAAGACTTTGTGGGCATCGCACCCGTCAACTATTCCAACCTGCTGCTGGTGGTGCACCCCTCCGTGCCCGTCAAGACCGTGGGCGAACTGGTGGCGCTGGCCAAATCCAAACCCGGCAAACTGAACTACGCCTCATCGGGCAACGGCACGCCTTACCACATGGCCGGTGAATTGTTCAAATTCATGGCCGGCATCGACATGACGCATGTGCCCTACAAAGGCAGCTCGGGCGCACGCACCGACATCGTGGGTGGGCAAGTGGACGTGATGTTTGACGCGGAAACCACCATGGCCGCCATGTCACGCGACAACAAGGTGCGTGCCTTGGCGGGCACGGGCCTGGCCCGCTCGGCCAACTTGCAAGACCTGCCCACCGTGGCCGAAACCGTGCCCAAGTTTGAAGCCACCATTTGGCTGGGCCTGATGGCACCCAAAGGCACCCCTGCCGAGGTGGTGAACAAACTCAATGCGGAAGTGCGCAAGATCGTGAACAACCCGGATGTGAAGGCCGCCTGGGCCAAACAAGGTGCCGTGCCCATGTCAATGAACGTGCCCGAGTTTGAACAGTACCTCAACGCCGACATCGCCAAGTGGGCCAACATCGTCAAGGTCTCGGGCGCCAAGCCGGACTGAGCCATGACGCAAGTCGTGACCCAAGAAGTCACTTTTCAGCTGAACGGACACCCTGTGTCCGTGCCCAGCCAAAGCGGGCAAAGCCTGCTGGACCTTTTGCGCAACACCTTGCAGCTCAAAGCCACGCGCATGGGCTGTGGGCAAGGGCAGTGCGGTGCTTGTCGTGTCATGCTGGACGGCCATGCTGTGGCCGCTTGCGAGACGCCCGTTTGGGCCATCGAAGGCAAAAGCGTGACCACCGTGGAAGGCTTGGGGCAACGGTCTGCCCCGCACGCCCTGCAAACCGCCTTCATTGAAGAGCAGGCCATGCAGTGCGGGTTTTGCACCAGCGGCATTTTGATGTCGGCCGCCGCCTTGCTGCAACGCCAGCCCCAACCCTCGCGACAAGACATTGTGCAGGCCATCGACGGGCATTTGTGCCGCTGCGGTGCACACAACCGGGTGGTGCGGGCCATTGAAAAAGCCGCCGCACGGCTGGCCACGCCATGACGCCCGAGTCGCTCAAAGCCCAGCCGCTGCTGCGCCACTGGTTGGCCTTGACGCCAGAGGGGCGGGTGCAGGCGTTTTCGGGCAAGGTCGATTTGGGTCAAGGCATCTCGCACGCACTGCGCTTGATCGTGGCCGAAGAGTTGCGATGGCCCGCCGAGCAGATTGACATGGTGCCCGCCAGCACCTTGTTCAGTCCCGATGAAGCCGTGACCTCGGGCAGCTTGTCGGTGCAGCACTCGGGCAGCGCACTGCGCTGCGCAGCAGCGCATTGGCGCGAAGCCTGCAGGCAGGCCATGGCCGAGCGCCTGGCAGGCTTGGGGGTGACGCTGCAAGACGTGCGCTGCGAAGGCGGGCAGTTTCACGCACCGGCTCACCTGGCCAATGACCTGGCCAATGACCGGGACCATGCAGCGCTGCAAGCGTCTTATGCATCGCTGTCCCATGCTGCGATGTGGGACAGCGTGATTGAGCCGGCTCACGCACAAGCCACACATGCCGCACTGGACCGCCATCCCCAGGCCGCCGAACCCAAGCCCATCGTCTTGCGCCCCGATGTGGCGGCCAAAGTGTTTGGCGAGTTTGAGTACATCCACGACCGCGTCATGCCGGGCGTGTCGCACCCCATGTGCCACGGCATGGTGTTTCGCCCCGGCACCCTGAGCGCTGAAGTGATCGAGCACGACATGCAGGCTTTGGCCACGCGACTGATGGCCATGTCCGGCGTGTTGCAGGTGGTGCGCGACGGTGTGTTGTTGGGCGTGTTGACCGAGAGCGAGCGGGTCTTGGGCGAAATGGCCCAGCACATTGAAGCCGGTGCCGAGCAGGGGCAGTTTTGGCGTTGCGCCGTGCAAGTGCCCGACCCGCTGGACTTGCCCCACTGGCTCAAAACGCAGCCACTGGACACCACGGTGGTGGCCGATACCTCGGCCCCCACAGAAGGCACTGTTCACCAGCGCATCAGCGCCGAATTTCAAAGGCCGTTTGTGCAACACGCGTCGATTGGCCTGTGCTGCGCTTTGGCGCAATGGACCGGTCAGCCGTCTGCCCCCCATTTGGAGGTCTGGAGCCACAGCCAAGGCATTTACAACCTGCGGCGCGACTTGGCGCTGGCCTTTGATGTGCCCGCCACCCAGGTGCAGGTCTCGCACGTTGAGGGGGCCGGTTGCTATGGGCACAACGGCGCTGACGACGTGGCCTGGGATGCCGCATGGCTGGCCCGGCAGGTGCCCGGCCGCCCTGTGCGGGTGCAATGGACGCGGCAAGCCGAATTGGGCCACGCGCCTCTGGCCCCGGCCATGGCGGTGCGCATTGACGCGGCGGTGACCCAAGAAGGGCAGTTGCTCGAATGGACCCAAACCGTGTGGGGCCAAGGCCATGGCACTCGGCCCGGCCGAGGCCAAACACCGGCCTTGCTGGGGGCCTGGCAAACCGCCCACCCCGCCCCCATCATGCTGGCGGTCAATGCCGCGATGGCGGTGGGTGGCGGGTCTGAGCGCAACGCCCAGGCGCCTTACGACGTTCCCGCGCTCAAAGTCATCAACCACCGCGTGCTGAACATGCCCTTTCGCGTCTCGGCCATGCGCGCCTTGGGGGCACCGGTCAATGTGCTGGCCGCCGAGTCGGTGATGGACGAGTTGGCCCATGGCCTGTCGCAAGACCCCCTGACCTACCGTTTGGCACACCTGCAGGGCGAGCAGCACGCGCGGGCCAGGGCGGTGCTGCAACAAGTGGCCGACATGGCCGGCTGGCCCCTGCCAGGCTCCAGCGGCCTTTCCCCCCAGCCATCACCCGACCGGCCCGAAGGCTGGGGCCGAGGCTTGGCCTATGCGCGTTACAAAAGCACCGGGGCGTTTTGCGCGGTGGTGGTGGAGTTGGTGGTGGCCGACAAAGTCAAACTCCAACAACTCTGGATCGCCGCCGATGTGGGGCATGTGGTGGACGCCGACGGGACCATCAACCAGCTCGAAGGCGGTGCCCTGCAAGCGGCCAGTTGGGCGCTGTGCGAGGCGGCGCAACTGAGCCCACAAGGCATCACCTCGAACGACTGGGCCAACTACCCCATCTTGAAATTCAGCGACATGCCCAAGGTGTCCGTGCACTTGATGCCCGGCGCAGACCATGCCTCCTTGGGCGCAGGCGAATGCAGCGCCGGACCCACCTGCGCGGCCATCGCCAACGCCATTTTTGATGCCATTGGCCTGCGTGTGCGCAACATGCCCTTCACCCCTGAAAACTTGATGCGTGCCATCGACTCCGATGAAGCACGCGCCCCCTTCAACCCATCCTTCAACTGAGAGAACAACATGCATGTATTGAGTGGCGGCGCGGCCGCAGCCGTGGTCCAGGGCGTACAGGCGGAATTTGAGACCCGCACCGGCAGCCGCATCGAGGGCACCTTCAGCGCCGTGGGCATGATGCGCGACAAACTGCTCAGCGGTGCGCCCTGCGATGTGATCATCCTGACCCAACCCCTGATCGAGCAACTGATGGCCTCAGGGCATGTGGTGGCCGGCAGCGCACGCTCGCTGGGCCGGGTCAAAACCGGTGTGGCCGTGCGCACTGGCACGACGCATCCGCCCGTGCGCACCCGCGCTGAGCTGCATGCGGCCATGAGCGCGGCCAAGGGCATTTACTTTCCGGACCCCGACAAAGCCACGGCGGGCATCCATTTCATGAACGTGCTCAAGGCCTTGGGACTCGATGAAACCCTGCGCAACCAATTTCGCGTGTTTCCCAATGGGGCCACGGCCATGGGCGAAATGGCCAAAAGCACAGAAAGCGGCTTGATCGGCTGCACACAAGTGACCGAAATCAACTACACCGAAGGCGTGGACCTGGTCGATGTGCTGCCGGCCGAATTTGAGTTGAGTACGGACTACACGCTGGGCATTTGCACGGCCTCCAACAAGCCGCAACAAGCGCAAATGCTGGCCGATTTATTGAGCGGCAGCGCCTCTGAAGCGGTGCGCAGACAAGGCGGATTTGAGTTCTAAAACGAGCGGCCAACACCTGCGGTGCAGCGCTCAGGTGTTGGCGCGTTTTTTGAGCCAGCGCATGAAGGCCCCCACAACGGGCAACTTTTCGTACAACTCTTCGGCGGCATCCCAGTAGTCACGGTGCAGGGTCACCAGACCTTGGTCGTTGAACAGCAGGTGGCTGGTGCCCCGAACGGCTTGCAGCGTGGTGGTGTCAAACCGCTTGAAACGAAAGCGAAATTCCCAAGTCAAGAAGGCCTGTGTGCCATCCACCACCTGGCCGGTCACCACAAAGTGCGGCTGGTCCAGCGCCACGTACATGTGCCTGAAAATCCGCTCGATCTCGGGCAAACCCTGCACCTCGTTGAACGGGTCTTTGAAGCGGGCTTGCGCGTCGTACAAGGTATGCAACTGCGACACGCTTTGCGGCGACAGGGCTTCAAAAAAGGTGGCCAATTTTTCGGTGGCTTGGCGGGTGTTCATGAGGGCTTTCAATCGGGGTGTGGGCGTGCTTCACAAACCGGTGAATCGGCGCACCAGCGGAAAATACAAGCGGTAAGGCAGCAATCTGAGCAACTTGAGCCAGAGCGTGAAACGCTTGGGAAAGTGGATGTCGAACTGGCCTTGTGCCCAGCCCTTGAGCATCTCACGGGCTGCCTCTTCGGGGCTGATCAGGGCGGGCATGGTGAACTGGTTTTGTGCCGTCAGCGGCGTGGCGACAAAGCCGGGGTTGACCACACTCACACCGATGCCCTGGTCTTGCAAGTCCATGTAGAGCGTCTCGGCCAGATGGGTCAGGGCCGCCTTGGTCGGGCCATAGGCCAGGCCATTGGGCAGGCCGCGCCAACCGGCCACGCTGCTGAGCAAGCTGATGTGCCCGCTGCGCTGGGCGAGCATGCCCGGCAGCACCGCGTTGATGACCTGCAAAGCGCCTTGGTAATTGACCTTGTCGTGCTGCAGCAGGTCGTTCAGGTCCATGGCCGTGGCGCGTTGGGCGCGGTAGTAACCCGCTGCGTACACGACCATGTCGAGCGGGCCTTCGGCCAGCAGGGCGCGAGCCGTGGCCTGCACTTGGCCCGCATCACTCACATCCAGCGCACGCCAGTGCACGCCGGCATCTTGGGCGGCCCAGTCTTGCACACCTTGGGGGTTGCGGGCCGACACCACCACCTGCGCCCCCGCCGAGCGCAGCGCTTGCGCACAGGCCAGGCCGATGCCGGTGGATGCACCGACCAGCCAGACCCGGCGGCCCTGCCAATCGGTGATCGGGGTGTTCAGCTGCAGCCAGCTGCGGGCGGGTGCCTGAGGGACGGGGGCCGTGGTTTGTGGTCCCACTTTGGGCGTGGCCACATCGACCGCTTCAACGGCCAGTGTGGTCGCGCTGGATGGTGCGTTGTTCATGCGCATCAACCCGGCTTCGCCGCCAAAGGCGTGCGGCGGGTGAAGGACAGGGTCACTTCGCCCAGCTTCACGCCCCATTTGCTCATGGTGGCCTTGTTGAGCATGACACGGTCGTCCATCAGGTACATCCAGTCGTCAAAGTCAACGTTCCAGACCCGACCATCCACGGGCAACGCCAGGGTGTAGCCCCAGCGAAAGGCGTTGCCACTGACCTGGCCCGAAGCCTCGCCCACCACGTCGTCGGCGCGGCCGGTGTAGCTGCCGTTCGGTCCGGCCTTGAGCTTCCAGATGCGGCGCTGCTTGGTGCCGTCCGAGTAGACAAAGGCCTCGTCCAGCACGCCTTCGTCACCGTTCCAGCTGCAGTCCATGACCACGGTGAAGCGTTTGACCACCTGGCCACTGCGGTCGGTGAACACGCCCCAGGCGTCGATGGTGCCGGTGAAGTAGGTGCGCAAATCGAGCAGCGGTTTTTCTTGCGCGTAGCTTTGCACCTGCGGCCCGGCGCAGCTGGCCACAAAAGGCGTCGCTGCGACCATGGACAAAGCGCCCAGGCGGCTCAAGGCTGTGCGGCGGTGGATCATGGCGGGTTGTGTTTGGCGCATGAGAATCTCTCGTGTTGTCAGTTCAAAGCGGCTTCATGCCGAGGGGTGGGCCGAAAGATGGACCGCATCAGGCCCCGAGATCAAATCGGGGCGGCGCATCAGGCCCGCATACAAAGCCAGTCCGGCCAAAAGCTTGAGCACACAAGGCAGCAGGCCATAAGCGAGGCCCAGCGCCAGCACGGCATCGGCACCTTGCTGGCCCGGGGCATAACCCCACAGGCCGAGCAATGGCAGCGACAGCCCAGCGGCCAAAGCCAGATTGAGTTTGGTGGCCAGATTCCACCAGCCCATGAACGCGCCGTCTGTGCGGCCCCGCTCGCCGCAGTGGTCAATCAATTGGTTGAGGAGGGCACCGGGCACCGTCAGATCCGCGCCCAGCGCCATGCCCGACAGGGCACACACCAGCAAAAAGCCCGTCGTATCGCCCGCGCCCAGCGTGACCACGCTGACAAAAGCCATGACCGACAAAGCCATGCCGGTGGCCCAGGTGCGCAGCAGGCCGATGCGGTCGATCACCTTGAGCCACAGCGGAAACGACAGCGCTCCGGCAGCGAAATACAAACCCAGAAACAAGGGCTCCATGGCCTTGGGCGCTTGCAGCAGGTCTTGCACAAAAAACAGCACCAGCGTGGCGGGCACGGCGCTGGCCAGGCCGTTGAGCATGAAGACCATCAACAAGCGGCGAAAGCCCGCGTGCTGCCACGGCTGCCAAAGGCTGCCCACCGCATGACCGGGAACCACCTCAGGCGTGGATGCCAAGGCACTGCGTGCCACCCGCCGCCAAGCCAACAAGCCCAGCGCCAGCATGAGCACCAGCAAGGCCGTGGTCGGCCCCCAGCCCCACAGCGCAGGCAGGGCCGACGCCAGCAACACGCCCACCAGCGCAAAGCCCTCGCGCCAAGCGACCCAGCGGCTTTGCGCCATGCCGCCACCGCCTTGCCGCGCGGCCCAGGCCTGGTGCAAGATGCCCAGCCCGCTGTAGGCCAGGTGGCTGAGCGTGAGTGCAGCCCCCACCCACACCAACAAGCCCGTGGGCGACAAAGCCGCAGCGGGCGGGAAAAACAAGGCTGCAAAGCCCAGCGCCACGGCCAAGGCCAAAACCACCGCCGCCAGCCACACGGCCCGCCAAGAGTGGCGGTACAGCCTGTCGCCCCAACGCCCAAGCCACGGGTCCACCACCGCATCCACGCTGCGGCTGAGCAAGAGCACCGCGCCCAAAGCCGCCAGTGTCACGCCGTATTGCTGGGCGTACACATTGGGCAAATGCACATACACCGGCAAGGCCACAAAGGCCAAGGGCAAGCCCAGCAAACCATAAGCGGCCGACGGTGCCAAAGTCAAGGGAGCGCTCATGGCGACAAACCTTGCAGCAACTGGTTGCGCATCTTGGGCTCGGACGTGCGTTCATCGAGCCATATGCCAAAAAACAAACGCGCAAAAGCCGGGTCTTTCACCAGGCCCACGCGTTGGCCATTGACCCAAAACTCGGCCCCTTCACCCGGCAAATTCACACCCGTGATGCGTTCACCCGCTGAAACGTTGGGAAACAGTTCGCGCATGGCCGCGAGCCAGGTTTGCGCTTGTGCATCGCTGAAGCTCCCGACGCGGCGCATCTCGTCAATCGAACGGCTGGCAATGGCTGCGCCTTCGAGCTTGCGCAGGTATTGCAACTCCAGCGCAAACGGAAACTGCAAAGCTTGTCCGTGTCGGAATCCGGCTGGTGTCCACAATCGCGCGTCGTACACCTCGAACCCCCACACCCGCAAACGCACCGGTGCTGTGGGCACCACCCCTTTGAGGGCGGCCACTTCGGGGCGGCTGTAAGCGGCGTTGGGACTGGCCACGCTGCTGACCTGCGATTGCGCAGTGCCCACCCACACACCGGGCAGCAACAGACACAAACAGCCCTGCAAAGTGCGACGGCGCAAGCGGAGGCCTTGTGTTGTTTGGGGTGGGTTGAGCATGGGTTTCAGCCGGGTTTGGCCAAAGTGAATTGCACGACGTCGATGTTGGCCTCATCGAACGCGGCCTCGCAATAGGCCAGATAAAAGGACCACAGGCGAATGAATCGGTCGTCAAATTTCAGCGTCCGGACAACGTCAAGCTGCGCCATGAAGCTTTCGCGCCAACGGCGCAAGGTCTCGGCGTAGTCGGGGCCGAAGTTCAGCTCGTCGACCACCTGCAGGCCGGCCGCTTGTGCTTGTTTGCGAAATTCGCTCGGGCTGGGCAAACAGCCACCCGGAAAAATGTACTGCTGGATGAAATCGGTCGATTGCAAGTAGCGCTCAAAAAAGCGGTCGTCGATCGTGATGCTTTGAACGCAGGCACGGCCACCAGGCTTGAGCATGCGGCTGATGGTCTGAAAGTAGGTGGGCCAGTATTCCTGGCCCACGGCCTCGATCATCTCGATCGAGCACACCGCGTCGTAAGGGCCGTCGTTGATGTCGCGGTAGTCTTGCAGGCGCAAATCAGCGCGTGCCTGCACGCCATGCGATTGCATGCGGGCGTTGGCAAAAGCCAGCTGCTCGGTGGACAAGGTCACGCCGGTGATGTGCGAGCCAAACTCGGTCGTGGCCGCCTCGGCCAATGCGCCCCAGCCGCAGCCGATCTCCAGCACACGATCGCCCGGCTTGGCGTTGACCATGCGCAGGGCGCGGCGCACCTTGGCTTTTTGGGCCTCGGCCATGTCCTTTGTGTGGTCGCCTTCAAACCAGGCCGACGAGTAGTTCATCGTGCCGTCCAGCCACAACTCATAAAAAGCATTGCCCAAGTCGTAATGGGCGTGGATGTTTTTGCGGCTGTTGCTGCGGTTGTTGCGGTTGAGCAGGTGCTTGATGCGGTAAAACAAACGCCCCAGCCAGTGGCCATAAATCGCGCTTTCGATGTGGTCGCGGTTGGCAATGGTCAAGCGCAGCAGGGCGGCCAGATCGGGCGTGGTCCAGTCGCCCGCCATATAGCCTTCGGCAAAACCAATGTCGCCCGACTTGAGCACCTCGGCACACATGTCCCAGCGATGGATGTGCAGGGCCGCAAAAGGGGCCTCGTGTGTGCCAAAGACCTGAAGGTTGCCGTCGGGTGCATGCACCGTGAGCGTGCCGATTTTCAGGCGGGTCAAGAGGCTCAGCAAACGCGCTGCGGCTTTGGGCAAGCTGGCGTGCGCAATGGTGGTGGCGCGGCTGCCCAAGGCTTGGGCGTGGTCAGCAGTCTTCATGGAGGTCGGCATCCGGTGGGGTCCAGTGTTCATCGGGTCACAAAATCGCGGGGCGGTTCGGGCTTGCGCCAAAACGGTACTTTTTTCAGCCACAGCAAGAGCGCGTGCCAGTGGATGCGGGCCACCACACCAAACGTCAGCAGCGGAAAGCGCCACATCACGCGGCGCAAAGCGGCTGCCGTGGCGGGCTCGAGCACGCCGCTCCAGCTGGTGTCGATCAAAGGGCCATCGGCGTCGCCATGGTCCACACGCGCCACGATGCGGTCTTGGCCCTTGTGTTGCGTGCGCATAAATCGAAAGCGGTACTCACCTTGCACATCACAAAAAGGCGAAACGTGAAACACTTTGTGGGCCAGCAGGGTTTGGCCGTATTGCGGCTCGGGCAGCAGGTAGCAGTGGCGCTCGCCAAAGGTGTTGTTCACCTCGGCCACGATGGCGGCCAAGCTGCCATCGGCGCGGTGCGCGTACCAAAAGCTGACGGGTTTGAAAGCATGGCCCAGCACGCGCGGAAAAGCCTGCAGCCAAACCTCGCCCGTGGCGTCTTCGATGCCTTCACGCTGCAGCAAAGTATCGAGCCAAGCCAGGGCCCCGCCCGTCTCGGCCGGGCGACCATCGCCGTGGTCGGCATCGTGAAAGGCAAACCAGGCGCTGCGGTTGATGGCCAGATCGGTACGGCACACACCGGCTTGCACGCTGCGCATGGGCAGCATCAAAAACGCGGTGGGGTAGGCGAAGGCGTGGTGCGCCGGGCGGTGGCGCGTGTGTCGCACCTGGCCCCAGCCGATGAGCGCGGTGTGGGCAGTGACCGGGGTGGGTGTCATGCGGCCAGTCGATCCTGAACAGGGCTGGCCTGTTCGTGGATGAGTTTGAGCAGGGCGCGGCCCACTTGCAGGCCCGATTTCAGGCCGTCTTCGTGGAAGCCATAACCTGTCCAGGCTCCGGCATACCAAGTGTGCTGTTGGCCTTGCAGCAAGGGCAGGCGCTTTTGCGCCTCGATGGCGGCCAGGTCAAACACCGGGTGGGCGTAGTCGTATTCGCCCACGATGGTGGCCGGGTCGATGTCGTGCAAGGGGTTGAGCGACACGACCACAGGCTGCGTAAACGGGATGCGTTGCAAACGGTTGAGCAAGTAGTGCAAGCACACCCGCGAGGACTCGCGCTCGCTGCTGGCGGCGCGTTCGTAGTTCCACGCGGCCCAGGTCTTGGGGTTGGCGGGCAGCACGCTGGCGTCGGTGTGCAGCACGGCGCGGTTGTCCTGGTAGCGAATGGCCCCCAGCAAGCTGCGCTCATACGTGTTGGGCTCGCGCAGCATGCCCAGCGCCTGGTCAGTGTGGGTGGCGATGACGACTTGGTCAAAGCGCTCGGCATGGCCGTCGGTGATGATGCGCACGCCTTGTGCATCGCGCTCGATCAAGCGCACAGGGGTGTTCAGGCGTTTGTCGTGCACACCCGCCAGGATCTTCTCGACGTAGTTTCGGGCACCACCCACCACACTGAACCACTGCGGGCGATTCGTCACCTGAATCAAGCCATGGTTGTGGCAAAACCGGATCATGGTCGCCACCGGGAACTGCAACATCTGGTCGGTTGGGCAACTCCAGATGCAGCCCAGCATGGGCAAGAAGTACCAGTCGCGAAACGGCTCGCTGAATTGGTGCGTGCGCAAAAAGTCTGACAGGGGCTGCTGCAGCTCTTTTTCGCGCTGCTCTTTGGCGATGCGCGTGCACAAGGCGTTGAAACGCATCACGTCGGCCAACATGCGCCAAAAACGCGGGTTGACCAGGTTGCCGCGCTGCGCGAACACGCTGTTCAGATCGGTGCCGCTCCACTCCAGTGTTTTGCCGTTCAGGGCGCCCGGCACCTTGACCGAAAACGACATGTCGGACGGGGCAGTCTCAACGCCCAGCTCGGCAAACAGGTTGATCAGGTTGGGGTAGGTGCGTTCGTTGAACACCAAAAAGCCGGTGTCCACGCCGTGCGTGACCGGGCCCTGGGGTGTGGGCAGTGTGATGTCGACCGTGTGGGTGTGGCCGCCAAAGTAGTCACCCGCCTCGAACACGGTGATGTCGGCATGGTCTTTCAGGGTGTGGGCCACGGCCAAGCCGGAAATGCCCGAACCCACGATGGCCAGTTTCATGCGCGGCTTGCTTGTCACGCTCATGGCTGGGCTTTCAGGGCTTTGTCGATGGCCGACAAGAGGGTCTTGCTTTCGGGTCCGGTCATGCTGCTGTACTGGTCAATGACCTTGCCGTCGCGGCCGATCAGGTATTTGTGAAAGTTCCAGCGCGGCTTTTGGCCGGTTTGTGCGGTCAGCTGTTTGAACAAGGGGGCCGCGCCATCGCCCGTGACCTGGGTTTTGGTGAACATCGGAAACTTCACGCCAAAAGTGCTTTCGCAAAAGGCGGCAATGTCTTTGTTGCTGCCTTTTTCCTGCGAAAAGTCATTCGATGGAAAGCCGAGCACCACCAAACCTTGGTCTTTGTACTGGGTGTTCAGGGCTTCCAGGCCTTTGTACTGGGAGGTAAAACCGCAAAAACTGGCGGTGTTGACCACCAGCACCACTTTGCCTGCGTATTGGCACAGCGATTGGGGCTTTTCGTCTTGCAGGCGGTCAAATGTGTGATTGAGGAGGGTGGGGCAGGCCACAGCGTTTCCAGCCTTTTGCGGGTTGGCTTGCGCAGACTCGAGTCCCAAGCCCAGCACGGCAGCCACCAAGGCCAAAAGCAGGCTGGGACCCCATTGTTTTACCCATGAGTGGTTCATTTGCACTTCAAAATTCATTTTGTGACTGATCAGTTTAAACTTGTTTGCTCTCATTGTCACGCCTGCCCTTTTTGATTGGAGACGAACATGCCCAAACCCTCGGGTTTTAAGGGGAACAAACAGGATTTGCCGCAAAAACCTTGCGCCGTTTGTGGCCGGGCCATGAGCTGGCGCAAAAGCTGGGCCAAGAACTGGGACAGCGTGTTGTACTGCAGTGACCGTTGCAGAGCCGACAAGTCTAAGGCAGCCAGTACCTGAGCTCCCCATCCTGAATGTCCCCCTCCCACGAAAGACAAGGCATGACACGTCACCTGATTTTGGTTTTGGGCGACCAGCTGGGCTGGGACAACCCGGCCTTGGCAGACTTTGACCCCGCCCAAGACCGGTTGTTGATGATCGAGGCCGACAGCGAAGCGGGTGAAGTCTGGAACCACCAAGCCCGGATCGCGATTTTCTTGTCGGGCATGCGGCATTTTGCCAACGAAGCGCACCGCCGCCGCTGGCCCTGCACCTATATGAAGGTGGACGACACCGAGCTGCCCCCGGACTTTGCCAGCCGCTTGGCCCATGCCTTGCGCACCGACCCGCCCCAAGCCCTGGTGGTGATGGAAACCGGGGCCTGGCGCATGGAGCGGCTGATCGAAGACGCCGCGGCGCAAGCCCAAACTCTGTTGCGCTGGGTGGGCGACACACACTTTTTATGCAGCCGTGCCGAGTTTGCCAAGTGGGCAGGGGACAAAAAAGAGCTGCGCATGGAGTTCTTTTACCGCGAGATGCGCAAACGCCACGGCATCCTGATGGAAGGCAAAGAGCCGATTGGCGGGCAATGGAACTATGACGCCGAGAACCGCAAGGGCTTTGGCGCCAAAGGCCCGGGCCCCGTACCCCCGCCCGCCCGCTTTGCACCCGACCGCGTGACGCAAGACGTGATCGCGCTGGTGCAAACACGCTTTGCCCAGCACCCGGGCACGCTGGACCACTTTGCTTGGCCCGTCACCCGAGAAGACGCGCTGGTGGCTTTGCAGCATTTCATCGACCAACGCCTGGAAAACTTTGGCGCCTGGCAAGACGCGATGTGGACCACGCTGCCCTTTGGTTGGCACGCTCTGGTGGGCAGCAGCCTGAACCTGCACCTGCTCAACCCGCGTGAGGTGATTGTGGCGGCCGAGCAGGCCTACCACGCACGCGGCTTGCCACTGGCCAGCGTCGAGGGCTTCATCCGCCAGGTGCTGGGCTGGCGCGAGTTCATTCGCGGTGTGTACTGGCTGGACATGCCGCACATGGCCGAGGCCAACCACTACGGCCACACCCGCGACCTGCCCCAGTGGTACTGGACGGGTGAGACCCACATGGCCTGCATGCAAGCGACCATTGGCCAAAGCCTGCAACACGGTTATGCCCACCACATCCAGCGCCTCATGGTGACTGGGCAGTTTGCGGTGCTTGCAGGCTTGTCACCCCAGCAGGTCAGCGCCTGGTACCGAGCCATGTATGTCGACGCGGTCGAATGGGTGGAGACGCCCAACACCTTAGGGATGGCCCTGCACGCCAACGGCGGACGCTTCACCAGCAAGCCCTATGTGGCCAGCGGCCAGTACGTCAGCCGCATGAGCAACTACTGCAAAGGCTGCCGGTACCAGCCCGAAGTGCGCACCGGCCCCAGCGCCTGCCCCATGACCACGCTGTACTGGGATTTTCTGATTCGCCACGAACAAGACTTTGCCGGCAACCCACGCACCGCACTCATGGTCAAGCATGTGGGCAAGATGAGCGCTGAGGACAAGGCGCAGATCGGGCAGCAGGCTGAGGCTGTGCGAACGGGGTTGGATGGGGTGTAACTGCCCCTTGCCACAGTCCTTCAACGCATGGTCTGCACGAAACCGGAGCGCACAAGAATGTGTCCCTCGCGTTTCTGGTGACAATGCAAGGCTCTTTGTGTGCGTCAGCTGACATCCCTACATGGCCCATCTGTTCAAAAAAATTGGTTTTCATGCCAATGGCAAACCCCGTGCTTGGTTGAAATCGCTGGTCTTTGATGCCCAATTGGCCCCGCGTCCCTTGTTCAAAAGCTGGGTCTGCCCACCGACGGGTGACATTCACCCGGTCTTTCGGGCCTGGCTGCGCTTGGCTTGGCAAAACCCTGCGCCATCCGCTCAAAACGATTGGCCAGTGCGCCGCCGACAGCTCATTGAACACAAGGCCTTGGGTGATGTGCGCACCCTGATCATCGTCTGCACACGCCCAACCACATTTGTGGCCCATGCCTTGCAAACCCATGCAGCGGCTTTGGGCTTGGAGGTGCGCATTCAATTCGACATGCCCGAGGACTTTGACGAAGACCTGTATCTGGTGATTTGCCCCCAAATGTTTGCCCGTTTGCCGCCGGGCGAAAAGCGCATCGTTTTTCAGATGGAGCAATCCGTTCATCCCCGCTGGTTCACCCCCGACTATCTGAATGTGCTTTACAACTCGCTGGCCGTTTTTGACTATTCAACACGCAACATCGAGTTTTTGATCCAACAAGGTCTGCCAGCCGACCTGCTTTTTCATGTGCCCTTGTCGCCAGTCGCCCATTACCCAGGAGCCGCAGATGCAAGCACGTGGACCGGCTCTGAAGCCTCAGGCACATGCGATGTGCTGTTTTACGGCGATCTGAAAAACAAAAGAAGACAAGCCTTTCTCAAAGTGCTGGGCGAACATTTTGTGGTGCGGGCCGAGCGCAGTTTGTATGGCCAAGACCTGTGGCAGGCCATGCGCCAAGCCCGGGTGGTGGTCAATATTCACTATTACGAAAACGCCTTGCTGGAAAGTACGCGCATTTGTGAATGCCTGTCTTTGGGTGCGCGTGTCATTTCTGAAGCCGCCACCGATCAGGGCCAGCACGCCGACTGGGAAGATCTGGTGCTGTTCACCCCGATCAACGATGTCCAGGCCATGGTGCAAGCCATCCAACACCACCTGCAGCAAGCCCCCGTGCCCTTCCCCAATCTGGCCGAGCGGCCGATGAGAATGGGCCCAGCCTTGCGTGCTGCACTGGACGTCTTGAATGTGCGGTCTGTCTGATCGATGGGCATAGACCAACACCCCACGTATTTTTTGTGAGAGCGGTGCCCTCGCCGCGATCAAGCCTCGCAGAACACCACCCCATCGCCCCGAGGGCGGGGCTCCCACACTGATCGCATCGCTGATCGCCGTGCGCAAGACAAACCGTTCGCAACAAACTTCACAGGGCCAAATCCATCAGCCGTGGCCGCAGGTGCGGGGGCCAACTCATTTGCGCCGACTGATCTGCTTGAGCACATGCTGCTTGAAGGCCAGCGCCAGCGGTGAGAGTTTTTTGCCGGCAGGGTAGACGATGTGCCAGGCCGAGGGCAGGGGAAAGCCCTGCACATCGATCACGCTCACGCCGTTTTCTTTTTGGTGGCCATGCAGGGCGTGGCGCGAGACCACGCCCACTCCCAGGCCCCCGGCCACCGACTCCTTGATCGCCTCGTTGCTGCCCAGCTCCAGCCGCACATCGGGGCGGAACTTCATGGACCGGAAAAACTGGTCAGCGGCCATGCGTGTGCCCGAGCCTTTTTCGCGCAAGATGAAGCGGCGCTCAGCCAACTCGTGCAAAGGCACGGCGCTGCGTTTGGCCAGCGGGTCGGATGTCGGCGCGATCACCACGATCGGGTTAGGCATGAAGGCCTCGTCGCCCAAGTCCATGTCTTTGGGCGGCATGGACATGATGTACAGGTCATCAAGGTTGCCCTGCAGGCGCTGCACCACACCGTCGCGGTTCAGGATTTCGAGCGACACGTCAATGGCCGGGTGCCGCTTGCAAAAACTGCCGATCAGGTGTGGCATGAAGTACTTGGCCGTGCTCACCACCGCCACCCGCAGCTTGCCGCGCGACAAGCCCTTGGCGGCGTCCACGTTTTGCTCAAACGCGTCCCAGGTGTGCGCCACGGCGCGGGCGGTCTGCGCCAGCTCTTGGCCCACCTCGGTCAGGTAGAGTTTTTTGCCCACCAACTCGTACAGCGGTAAGCCCACGGATTCGCTGATGTCCTTGAGTTGCATCGAGGCCGTGGGCTGGGTGACGTGCATCACCTTGGCTGCAGCGCTCACGCTGCCGGTTTCGGCCAAGGCCAGAAACAATCGCAATTGACGGAAGCTGACGTTCATAGATTTTTATCTATATTCAAGGGTTGAAGAATCGATTTTACAAGTGTCCCGTCCGTTCCTATGATCGGCGCAAGGACTACACCCATGCAAAATCTGATCGACCCGGCCATCCTCTTTTTCATCTTCGGCGTGCTGGCCGGCACCGTCAAATCCAACCTCGAAATCCCGCCCGCCATCTCCCGCTTTTTGTCGCTCTACCTCTTGATGGCCCTGGGCCTGAAGGGTGGCTTTGCGCTGTCGCAATCGGGCCTGACGGCCGACGTGGGCATCAGCTTGGCCGCTGCGGTGTTGCTGGCCATCGTCGTCCCGCTCATCGGTTACGCCGTGCTGCGGCGCTTTGTCTCGGGTTTTGACGCAGCGGCCGTGGCCGCCACGTACGGCTCGGTGAGCGCGGTGACCTTTGTCACGGCGGTGCAGACGCTGGAAAACCAGGGCGTGCCCTACGGCGGGCACATGGCTGCGGCCATGGCCCTGATGGAGTCGCCCGCCATCATCTTGGCGGTGGTATTGGCCAATTCATTGCGGCAAAAGCAGGCCTCGGGCGTTGTGCTGCAAGCGGGCGGCGTGGCCGCTTTGGGGGGTCCTGCTGCTCCGGCTGGCAGCTCGGTGGGCAAAATCTTGCATGAGTCCTTCACCGATGGCGCGCAGTTGTTGCTCTTGGGGGCGATGGTGATTGGCTTGGTCACGGGCGAAGCAGGCAAAGAGGCGATGGCACCGTTTTCGGTAGACCTTTTCAAAGGCATGCTGGCCTTCTTTCTTCTCGATATGGGCTTGATGGCGGCGCGTAACTTGCCACAAGTCAAGGGCCAGTCGCCCGTGCTGATCGCTTATGCGGTGGTTGGCCCCCTGGTGCACGCGGGCCTGGCCTTGGGTCTGGCGTGGGGCCTGAATCTGGGAGCCGGTAACGGGGCCTTGCTCATGGTGCTGGCGGCCAGCGCGTCCTACATCGCCGTGCCCGCCGTGCTGCGCACCGCCTTGCCCGAGGCCAAACCCGCGCTGTATTTTGGGCTGAGCCTGGGGCTGACCTTTCCGCTCAACATTGTGCTGGGCATTCCGGTTTATTTGGCGGTAGCGCAGGCCGTTCTGACATGAGCATGGCAAAAGGTCGTTTTTATGATGGTCGCCCCGTCGCGTTTTTGACGCAACATGGCAAGCAGGATCTCGTGCGCGAACCACTCGAAGCCGCGCTGGGCTGCCAATTGGTGCACACCGATGGCTACGACACCGACCAATTGGGCACGTTCACGCGTGAACTGACCCGAGCGGGTTCCCAACTCGACGCAGCCCGCAAAAAAGCCAGCATCGGCATGGCGCTGACGGGTGCATCTGTCGGCATGGCCAGTGAAGGTTCGTTTGGCCCCGACCCTTTTGGCGCTTTCATGCCTTGGAACACAGAAGTTGTGTTGTGGGTCGATCGCTTGTACGAAATTGAAGTGACGGGCTTTGCACACGGCCCTGCCCAAAGCTTGCACAGCATGGTCAAAACCCCTCAAGAGCTCGAGCGCTTTGCCAACGAGGCCGGGTTTCCTGAACACCATCTTGTGCTGCGGCCCGAACACCCCGAGCACCCTGACATGGACAAAGGCATCCGAGATCACCAGACTCTGCTGAAAGCCTTCCATCTGGCCCAAGCCAAGTCCGCCAATGGGGCGGTGTTTGTCGAAAACGATCTGCGGGCTTTTTGCAACCCGACTCGCCAAAAAATAATCCTCAAAGCCACCGAAGAGCTCATTCAAAAATTGCTGTCGGTATGCCCAAGCTGTGACTCGCCGGGCTACTGGCTGAGCCAGCAGATTCCGGGTCTGCCCTGCCGTGCGTGTGGCAGCTTGACCCGTTTGCCCAAAGCCGAAATATGGGGCTGCAAAAAATGCGGCCACGAAGAACATCGCGCAGTCCCCACCCAGCCTTGGGCTGATCCTGCGCGGTGTGATTTCTGCAACCCTTGAAGCTGCAAGCGATGCGCCTGATCGCAGGCATTCACACCGAACGCATCAACCCCCCATCAATGCGCAAGCTCTGGCCCGTGATGTAAGCCGCTGCATCCGAGGCCAAAAAGGCGATGGTCGCGGCCACTTCTTCGCTGGTGCCGTAGCGTTGCATGGGCACACTTTGGCGGCGCTGCTCTTGGGCGGGCAGGCTGTCGATCCAGCCGGGCAAAACATTGTTCATGCGCACCTGATGCACCGCGTTCTCGTCGGCAAAGAGCTTGGTGAAAGCGGCCAAGCCCGCGCGTGCCACAGCCGATGTCGGGAACATCGCGCTGGGCTCGACCACCCAAGCGGTGGAGATGTTGACGATGGACCCCGATTTTTGCTGGACCATGATGGGTGCCACCAGACGCACGGCCCGCACCACGTTCAAGAAATACATGTCGAGCCCCAAGTGCCACTGCGCATCGGTCAACTCCAGCAACGGGCCTTTGGGGCCGTGGCCTGCGCTGTTGACCAGCACGTCGATGCGGCCCCAGCGCGCCATGGTTTGGTCAACCAACTTTTGCAGGTCTTCGCTCGATTGGTTGGAGCCTGTCAAACCAATGCCCCCCAACTCACGCCCCAGTGCCTCGCCCTTGCCAGACGAAGACAACACTGCCACCTGAAAGCCATCCTGGGCCAGCTTACGCGCCGCAGCCGCACCCATGCCACTGCCGCCGCCTAACACCATCGCCACTTTGTTGCTCATTTGCAGGTCCTTTGTCTTGTGTTGTTTATCGAATGTCCGATGGAGATTTTGCAACACGGTCACGAAATGGTTGTGTCTGTGCCTTCGCCCATGTATTGATCCGGCCCTGTGAAGTTTGAAGTGCAAGGCTTGCCTTGGGTACAGTCATCAGCGATGGGGGCATTGTGGGAGCCCCGCCCTCGGGGCGATTCTGGGTGGTCTGCGGGGCTTTATCGCGACGAGGGCGTCGCTCCCACAAAAAAAGCGTTCATGCAAACTTCACCGGGCCGGATCAATGAGCCAAGCGAATGGAAACCAGAAATCCTCAAGATCGAAAGTCGGCCACCATGTCCAAAGCCGGTGGTTTCCACTGGTACATCGGGTCGAGTACATCCTGCTGCGGGACATGCCCCAACCAATCGATGCCGAGCAAGCGCACCACGCTGTAACCCAGCCAATCGGTGCGAACCGGTTGCAAAAAAGTTGAGCTGGGCAAAGAGGCCATGGCATCAGCCCACAACAGCAAAGGAACACGGTAGCCATCGGCCGTCAAGGCGCTGTGACCCACATGTTCGCCCGCGTGGCCCACCTCTTGCCCATGGTCCGAAAAATAAACCCATGCGGCCTTCTTCCCATACTTGCGTGTCAAATCCAAAGTAGCTGCCACCACACTGTCGTGGTAATGGATGGCCGAGTCATAGTCGTTGCGCAAACTTCTGACCCGCGTTGAACGGCCCTGATCTTTCATGCCTTGGTAGATGCCATCCTTGGCGTTGTGAAAAGGGACCCGCTCTTGGGGGTGCCTTAACTGGTAATGCGGATGCGAGCCCAGCAAATGCAAAACAATCAATTTGCGTGGTGCTGAGTCTTGCAAGGCTGCGTCCAGCACGGGCAAAGTACTTTCATCGAGTGACAAGCCAGAGCGTCCAGGCGTTTTATTCAGCATGTGAACCGAATCCGCCAACTGCGCATGTTCTTGGTCAATGGCAAGATCGTCATGGTTGCTGATCCACCAAGTCTGATAGCCTGCTGTTGCAGCCAGCGCCAGCAAGTGCTGTTGTGCACGCTCGGGTTGACCCAAGTAAAAGAAATTGCGCAGGGCCGCAATCGTGCTGGCATCGGTAGACCACGCATGCCTGAAAACACCCAAGCGATTGGCTTGCGTTTGTTGACGCAGCATGAGCTGGGGTGTGGTTTGACGCGGATAGCCATACAAAGACAAGTGCCCCCGGTTGATGCTTTCGCTGATGACCAACACCACGGTATCGGGGGCATCTGCCGTGGTGAGCGGTTTTTGCTTCTGCGCATTTGCCATCAAACGTTGGCGCTGCTCGCCCAGGTTGGCCCATTGCTCACGCAAAGAAGACACGTCAGCCACCCAGTCCGTCCAAAAAAGCATCGGATGGTGTTGCCGCCAAGGTTTGATGGCCAAAGACAGGACCACCCAAGTCAGCAGCAACAAGAGGCCCCCCAAGCGCCAGCCTGCGAGCTTCCAAGTTGGTGAAGGCATGCGCCACCACCCCACAAGCGTGGCCATGAAGATGGCCAGCGACATGAGCACAAAAAATGCCCAAAGCCACACACGGCCGGCGTGCATCGCCATGAACTCCGTGGCTTCTTGGGCGGTGGTGTTGGCCACCGCCGCGATGACCATGGCACTGGCCGGGCTGGCCCCATAAACGTCGAGCAAAAAGCCGCGCACAGCGGCATCCAGGATGAAGGCAAACCCCAAAATGCCGGCAAAAACCATCTGCAGCACTCGCCACCCCCTGCGCCGGCTGGGCCAACACAAGCACAGCACAGCAGGCAAAGCCAGCACCATCATCTGAACAATCCGTTTGCCCTCGTAAGCCAGCACCAGCGCCAAGATCAAGGTGCTCAGGGCCAAGCCGGCCGACAACAGGCGAAGCAGTTGGGGTGACATGGTGTTCGTCAAAGCGGCTCAGGCGGCGCTCATGCCCCCCGCGTCACCTTCTTGAACATCCGTCCTGACCACTGCCCCAAATCATCCAGATACGTGAACACCACGGGCACCACCAGCAAGCTCAGCACCGTGCTGGTGAGCAAGCCGCCGATCACGGCAATCGCCATGGGTGAGCGAAAGCTCGCATCCGCCGCGCCCCAGCCCACGGCAATGGGCAGCATGCCCGCGCCCATGGCAATCGTCGTCATGACAATCGGCCGTGCCCGCTTGTGGCAGGCGTCCAAAATCGCGTCCCAGCGGCTCATGGGCGGCACGGCGGGGTGATCGCCCTCGGCGGGTTTGCCGCGCCGCGCTTCAATCGCGTATTCCACCAACAAGATGGAGTTTTTGGTGGCGATGCCCATGAGCATGATCAGGCCAATGAGCGAGGGCATGGAGAAGCTCTTTTGTGCGATCAGCAAGCCCACAAACGCGCCGCCCAGCGACAACGGCAGCGCCGCCAAAATCGTGATCGGGTGCAAGAAGCCTTTGAACAGCAGCACCAGCACGATGTAGATGCACAGCACACCGATCAGCATGGCCAGGCCAAAGCTGGCGAACAGTTCGCCCATGACTTCGGCGTCGCCCACCTCCACGATCTTCACGCCGGGTGGCAGGCTTTGCAGGGCAGGCAGCTTTTGCACCGCCGCTGTCACGTCGCCCAAGGGCATGCCCGACAGCTCGATCTCGAAGTTGATGTTGCGCTGACGGTCATAACGGTCAATCACCGCCGGGCCGCCCGCCACCTCGATGCTGGCCACCTGGCCGAGCATGACGGGGCCACGGCTGCCGGGCACCATCAGGCGCTCGAGTGTGCTCAGGTCATGCCGTGACTCGTCACCCAGTTTCACGACGATGGGCACCTGCCGCTCCGACAAATTGAGCTTGGGCAATGCCTGGTCGTAGTCGCCCAGCGTGGCCACACGCAAGGTGTCGCTGATGGCCGCGCTGGTCACGCCCAGGTCGGCGGCTTTGGCAAAGTCGGGGCGTACCGCGATCTCGGGGCGCACCAAGCTGGCGGTGGACGCAATCGAGCCCAAGCCCTGGATGGTGCGCAGGTCACGCTCCACGGCCATGGCGGCGGTTTGCAGGGCCTGCGGGTCTTCGCCCGTGAGCACCAGCACGTATTTCTCGCCCGAGCCGCCCAGGCCCACTTTGCTGCGCACGCCGGGCAGTTGCTGCAGCGCGGTACGGATGTCGTTTTCAATCACCTGCTTGCGCGGGCGTGTGCCGCGTTCGCTCAGCTGGATGGTGAGCGTGGCCTTGCGCACCTCGGCCGCGCCACCGCCAGCAAACGGGTCAGAGCCTGCGCTGCCGCCACCAATGGTGGTGTAAACGCTTTTCACATCGTTCACCGTCATGAGCAGCGTGCGGGCGTGCTCAGCGCTGGCCTGGGTTTGCGCCAAGGTCGATCCCGGTGGTAGTTCCACATAGACCTGGGTTTGCGAGTTGTCGTCCGGCGGAATGAAGCCCTTGGGCAGCAGCGGCACCAGCATGATGGAGCCGATGAAAAACAGCGTGGCCAGCACCATGGTGACCAAGCGGTGTTTCATGCACCAAGTGGCCCAGACCATGTAGCGCTTGAGCCAACCCGGCTCGTGCGCGGCCGTGACGATGGGCTTCAAGATGTACGCCGCCATCATGGGCGTGAGCACCCGCGCCACCACCAGCGAGGCGAACACCGCCAGCGACGCCGTCCAGCCAAACTGTTTAAAGAACTTGCCCGGAATGCCGCTCATGAAAGCCGTGGGCAAAAACACCGCGATCAGGGTGAAGGTGGTGGCGATCACCGCCAGACCGATTTCGTCGGCCGCTTCCATGGCCGCCTGGTACGGCGACTTGCCCATGCGCAAATGGCGCACGATGTTTTCCACCTCGACAATCGCGTCGTCCACCAGCACGCCGATCACCAAGGACAGCGCCAGCAAAGTCACCACGTTGATGGAAAACCCCAAATACGCCATGCCGATGAAGGCCGGGATGACCGACAACGGCAGCGCCACCGCCGACACAAAGGTCGCCCGCCAGTCGCGCAAAAACAGCCACACCACCAGCACCGCCAAAATCGCGCCTTCGTACAGCAGCACGAGTGAGCCGTTGTATTCCTCTTCCACCGGCGTCACAAAGTCGAAGGATTCGGTGATTTCGATGTCCGGGTTTTGCAATCGGTATTCGGCCAGCGCCTGGCGCACCAAGCGGCCCACGGCCACCTCGCTCTCGCCTTTGCTGCGCACCACCTCAAAGCCGACCACGGGCACACCGTTGAGGCTGGCTGCTGAACGGGCATCGGCCAGGGTGTCGCTCACGGTGGCCACTTGGTCCAGGCGAACGCTGCCACCACGCGATGTGGCCAGCTCAATTTGCCCCACCTCTTGCGCCGTCTTGACGGTGGCCAAGGTGCGCACGGGTTGTTCGCCCGCACCCAAATCCATGCGCCCACCCGAGCCTTCTTGCTGCACCTGCTTGAGTTGGCGCGAGACTTCGGCCGCCGTGATGCCCAACGATTGCAAGCGGTTCACATCGAGCGCCACACGCACCTCGCGCGTTACGCCGCCCACGCGGTTGACGGCACCCACGCCGCGCAGCGACAAAAGCTTGCGGGTGATGTCTTTGTCCACCAACCACGACAAGGCTTCGTCGTCCATGCGCGACGAGCGAACGGTGTAAGCCAACACGGGCGAGCCGGCCAGGTTGAGCTTTTGCACCACCGGGTCGCGCAGGTCGCCGGGCAAATCGGCCCGCACGCCCTGGATGGCCGAGCGCACATCATCCACCGCCTCCTGGCTGGGTTTTTCCATGCGGAACTCGGCGGTGATGGACACCACACCGTCTTGCACCTTGGTGGTGATGTGCTTCAGGCCCTGCAGCGGGGCCAGCGCGTTTTCGAGCTTGCGGGCCACATCGGTTTCGAGCTGCGAGGGCGCAACACCGGGCAGGCTGGCGGTGACCGAGATGGTGGGCACATCCAGATCCGGAAAGTTCTGCACTTTCATGGACCCAAAGGCGATGAAACCAGCCAGCGTCAGCAGCACAAACAGCATGACGGCCGGGATCGGGTTGCGGATCGACCAGGAAGAGACGTTGAGCATGACGTCCCTTTATTTGGTGGCGGGCGCGGCTGGCGCGGCTTGAGCGGCTGGCGCATCCACCACACGCACCGTGTCGCCGTGGTTCAAGAATGCCCCGCCACTGGCCACCACGCGGGCATCGGCTTTGAGGCCGCTGGTCACCTCGACGCGGCCTGCGCTTTGGCGTCCGGTTTGCACCTTGAGCTGGCTGACCTTTTGGTCGGCCCCCACGGTGTAGACATAACTGAAACCGTCGCGCACCACCACCGCCGCTTGCGGCACGGTGAGCGCCTGGCTTTGGCCCAGCGCGATCTCGCCTTGGGCGTACATGCCTGCGCGGGCGCTGCCGGTTTGCGCGGGCAAATCGACATACACCAGTGCGTTTCGGGTTTGCGCATCGACCGACGGAGCCACCATGCGCACTTTGCCTTGCAGCAGCTGGCCACTGGCGGCTTTGACTTCCACGGGTGCACCCACTTGGATGCGGCCGATCTCTGCAGCGGTCACCTCAGCCCGCCACTCGATGCGGCCTTGGCGAATTAACCTGAACAACTCGGTGCCTGCGCCCACCACGCTGCCCACCGTCGCTTGTCGCGCCGAGATCACACCCGCATCGGGCGCACGCACCTGGGTTTGCGACAGGCGCACGTTTTGCAGCTGCACCATGGCGCGGGCGGACTGCACGCGGGCCACAGAAGAGGCCTCCGCCGCCACCGCCTGGCTCAGCTGCGCTGCACTGAAAAAGCCTTGCTGCTGCAGGCTGCGAGCGCGTTCGGCCTGGGCTTTGGCCTCTTGGGCGCTGGCCGTGGCTTCGGCGAGCAGGCCTTCGGCCTGCGCCAGCTCGGCCCGCAACCCATCGGCCTGCAAAACCGCCAGCACGTCACCTCGCTGCACGCGGTCGCCCACGTTCACACGCACCTCGGTGATCTTCAGGCCATTGGCCTCGGCCCCAACGATGGCTTCTTGCCAGGCGGCCAGGTTGCCGTTGGCGCTGATTTTTTGGGTCAGGCTGGCTGTTTGGGGGGAGGTCACGGTGACCGTGAGGGAGGGTTTGGCGGCGCTGGGGGCAACTGGTGCCTGGCCCTGCGCCTGGATGCTTGTCAAAAAAGTCAGCCCGCAAAGCAGGCCGATGGTCCGATATGGCTTGGTCATTGTTACTCACCCAAAAAGTCGTTCGGTGAGTTTACGACCAGTGCCTGTTGTCGCCTGGGTTCTGTCGTTTTAGTCTTATGGGAAAGCGGCCATTGGCCAACCCCAGAGCTGCCTATCCTTGCCTCGCCCCATCAGGGGCGGGCCATGCCTGAATTCAGAATTTGGCGGTCAGGGCCAGGCTGAGTGTCCTGCCCCACAAAGAGTGCTCGCGCGTGTTGAATCCAAAGACCTGCGCAGCAGTGCTGGTGAATGCTTGTGGGGCTTGGCGATTCAAGACATTGCCGATCGTGGCTCTCAAACTCATGGCCGTGCTGATCTGGTAGCTTGCACTGACGTCCACTGTTGTGAATGAGGGAACATCAAAGCCCGTGAGCGGCGTACTTTGCAGCGTGGCCACATTGACTCCGTTTCGATCCTGATCGGCATAGCCGGACGTGTAGTTCAGCACCCCATGCAAGCTCCAGGTCGCCGTCGTCAGCCCCGCAATCCATCGCATGCGCAGACGCGGGGTCATCGTATCGGTCGTACTGTTGTACCGTGCCAGATCCGACACAAAATTTTGACCAGGCTCAGACTGGTCTTTTGACTTGAGGTTGTAGGCGCCTTGGACCGAGAAATTCCACTGCCCGAAGTCTGTTGGAGCACGCCAACGAACATCAAAATCAATCCCTGATTTTTCGCGTTTGCCAATGTTGTAATTTGACCGCTTGATCGCCAATGTCCCATCCGGTTTGGTTGTGAAAAACGCGGCATATTGAAGTGGATTGTTATAAATCACCTTGTCTGACAAGGTCGAAATCACTTCGTTCATGTTGATGGCCCACCAGTCTGCCGTGATGGTGAAGTTGCGTGTAGGGCGGTATGCCAACCCCAAAGACTTTTGCACTGACAGTTCGGGTTTCAGTTTGGGGTTGCCACTGCCATAAATGTTGATGTAGGTTCTTTCATCACATATGGCTGGACTCCCGTTGGAGCCGACCACCGTCGCTGCAACCGCCTTCAAGTCGGCACTGCATTCGTTGAGGTAGCTTGATAGAGCCTGCAAATACAAGTTTTCTAAATTGTATGTTTGCGCTAATAAAGGTGCTCTGAAACCTGTTCCCCACGAGCCCCTTGCGGACCAGCCATTCTCAAAATCAAAACGTGACGCAAGTTTGCTGTTTTGAGTGCTTCCGAAATCGCTGTAACGATCTCTTCGGGTCGATGCGGTCACGTCCCACTGCCGGGTCACGGGCACTTGGAGTTCCAGGAACCCAGCCTGAATGTCCCGGCTGGCCTGGAAACTCGGTTGCAACTTCGAATTTGAAACATATTGGTAATCGGTCGACTCTCGTCGCCATTCCAGGCCTACCCCCAACATCGCATCTTTGCCATCTATTTCCATCAACGGTCGCGATGCCCTGACATTGCCCGCGGTCGTTTGGTTGATGCCGACGTCCCAAAGGTCCCAATCATTGCGCAAGCCACTGAGGGTGGCCGTCAAGGGGTTGTCTGCCGTGAGTTGTTTGAGCATGTTGGGATCTGTCAGCACCTTGCCAGTGACCCAACCCAAGCTCGCAAAATCCGCCATTTCCAGATAGCGTTTGACCTTTGCCTGGGCTTTGTAAACCTGGGCGTCGTAATCCCAACTGCCCCATTCGCCTTTGACGCCTGAAGTTACGCGCCAATTGTTCTGTTCGTTCGCGCTCCTTAGACCCTCCAAACTCGGAGACCAATTGAACCGTGTTTTTGCGGGGTCCAGCCCGGCATTGACCGCCTCTTGATATCCCACCGACGTTGGACTTTTGCCCAGAGAATAGATCAACTGAGGCCAGCGTAGGTTCGAAAAATCACTGTCTTTCAAGTTTGAATGCAAGATTTCGGCATAGGCGGTTGCGCCATTCGGAAGCCATTTTTCGCCCGCCAGCAAGATTTTTCTGCTGTCTTGCTGTGGGTAAATGGTCAAGCCTGAATACTCGTTATACAGACAAGAAGGTTGTCCCATCAAGGGAACGTAGCGATCTGGACAAGCCCCGTTTTGGTTGAGCACACTGTAAACTTTTCTGACCTGTCCGGTGGCTGCATTGGCCGCAATGGAAAAGACGCCGGGGGAATTGAAAGAAGTCAGGCGAGCGCCATCTATGGCGTACTTTTCACGCTCTCTTTCCACGATGTAGCGGCCTTGGGCATATTGCGGGCGATCCGCCGCATCCAAGGCTGCGTGGTGTTGCAGCTCTGCCGTCAGGCGCAAGCTGAAACCATCCCTCCTCAAATTTCCTGTCCCGGCGTTCAAAGTCACTTGCTCACCAGACCCGCCCCCTTGAGCGCTTGCACTCTTTTCAGCCATGATCTCCATGCCTTTGAGCTCACTGCGCGTGATGATGTTGATGACCCCAGCAATCGCGTCCGATCCATACAAGGAAGAGGCCCCATCTGACAAAATTTCGATTTTCTCGATGGCTGACAAAGGGATGGTGTTGATGTCGACACTGGGTCGTTCCACATCGACCATGGTCTGCCGTCCATAAGTGGACAACCGTTTGCCATTGAGCAGCAACAAGGTTCCTGCAGGCAAACTGCGCAACGATGCCGTGGTGTAACCACCGATGGAGCTGCCCATGGCCGCACTGTTCACCACCATCGACATGCCGGGCACGCTGTGCAAGACGTCTGCAATATGGTTGCTGCCAGATCGCCGGATGTCGTCACGCGTGATCACCTGCACGGGAAGGGCCAGGGTTTGCTCTTTGCGAATGATGGACGAGCCGGTGATCTCCACCTTCTCGAACTGGCGGTATTCAAGCGGTGAGTCCACGACCTGCACAGGAGGGTATACCCTGCCTGGCTGTTCGCTGTTCTGGGCCGATGCATGTGCCCAAGTGAAAAAACCACACAGGACGATGAGCCATCGTGCAGGACAAGGTTCTTGTTGGGGATGTGGACTCATGACGATCTCCCTTCGACAGTTCAGCAAGGATCAAACTGTCGAAGATTATCATTTGATAACTATTTTTAGTAAAATAATTATCACAAAAGTGTTTATTTTTAGAGGCACCTCTCTGGGCAGATGTGCCCATATCGACTGTTGGGTGGCGCTTCGATCGCGCCACTCACATCAGAACTTGTGCGTCAAGCCCAATTGCAAGGTCCTGCCCATCAGACTCCCCTGGTCGCTGTTGACCCCCCAAGACAGCTCATTGGCAGAATAAAACGACAAAGGCGGCGTGCGATTGGTCACATTGGTCACACCGGTCCGAATTTGTGTGTGTGTGCCCAGCTTGAACAAAGCCATCAAATCGGCCGTCACAAAACCAGGCACCTTACGGCCGGTGACGACTTCACTTTTGCCGGTATCAAGCCTAAAGGCTGTGATGTCTTTGTCTTGGTAGCCGCTGGTGTAGTTGATCATCATTTGCCAGTACGCATTGGGCTGCTCCAAGCCAAGAATCCATTGGCTTCTGAAACGAGGTGTGACCACTTTGCTGGAAGTGGAATAGGTTGCCAGATCCGTCTTCCACTCCACAGTGTCGCTCATGCGATCTTTGGATTTGAGCATGTACGTGGCTTGCACACCCAACAACCATCGCCCCCAATCACCAGGCTGGCGAAAACGCACATCCAGATCCACCCCCTCTTTGACCGATGCGCCCAAATTGCGCATCTTCAAAAGCAAGGCCACATCGTTGTACAGGGTGTTGTTGGATGGATTTCGTACCAAGTTGGGCGATGTCATGAATTGATCTGCATATTGAAGCGGATTGGCCAACGCTTGATCCGAAGTTTCAAACTGCAAGGTGTTTTTCATCTTGACTCGCCAGTAATCTGCACTGATGCTGAAATTGCGCGACGGTGTCAACGCAAGCCCCAACGTCATCTGCTCAGAGGTCTCTGGTTTCAAGTCCGGATTGCCGTTGGTAAAAACCGGTAAAAAATTGCCATCTCGGCAATAAACAGCTGAACTGCGAGCCGTCGGCGTGAGTGTCTTACTGACCGCGTTGAGATCCGGGGTGCATTTCAATCCACTCAAATAACCCTGATAGTAAGGCGTTGCCAACATCTTCGTTTGCGACACAGTTGGCGCTCTGAATCCCGAACCCCAAGAGCCACGCACAGCCCACAGTGGGTTGACCACCAGACGACTGGCCAGTTTCCCGTTGGTGGTTCCCCCCACATCGCTGTACGCATCGTGGCGCAGGGAGGCGATCACGTCCCAGCTGCTTGTCACGGGGACCTGAAGTTCACCATGGACGGCCATGACATGTCGCTGTCCGGTAAAGTCTTTAACGGCTGCCGTCGACTCCTCATAGCGGGTCTCGGCTTTTTCTTGTCGCCCTTCAAAACCCAGCCCCAACAACACATCTTTGCCATGGCGTTCTCCCACGGTTGTGGATGCACGAACATCCAATGCGGTCAGCTGTGTTTGACCTTGACGATCTTTCTGCCACTGCCGGAGGTCCAGTAATTGCTGAGTCAATGGATTTTGCTCATCCAAGGGCAACAAGGCCAAAGCCGTGGGCAAAGGCGTCGATGGTTTAAAACCCAAACTTTCGATGTTGGCGTATTCAAAGCCTGCCACGGCCTGCGCCTGTGAACGGTAAAGACTGGCTTGGTAATTCCACTGGTCTATTTCACCTTTGACACCCAATGTGGCCCGCCACTGTGTTTTGTCATAGGTCCTTTGCAAGGCGGGCAAGTTGGGTTGAAAGTAATAAAAAGTGTTTGCCGGATTCAGCCCTTGCGCCAATGCCTCTGAATACCCGACCGTCCCCGCTTGGTTGACAAGCCGCCCACTGATGGGCTCCCAACTCTTCGTTGCCATGGCGGTTTTTTGCTGTGTGTAGAGCCCCTCGGCAAACAAGGTGGCCCCTTCGTGGAGTCGGTACTCGCCACTGGCATGGAGCTTGGCGTTTTGACTTTCAGGATACAGGTCAAAGGTCGGCAGCAAGTTGACTTTGCAGCCCCCCAAAAACCCCCTATAACTCAGACTGCCACGGGTACATTGGCCATCCTGGTAAAGCGATGACCACATTTTGTTATTTTTGGCGGATGCCGAATACAGCAAGGCCGGGGAAGTGAAGGAGGAGACGTTGGGGCCATCGACCTGGTATGAATTTCCAGCGTGTACAAAATCCACACGGCCTTGGCTACCCGCAGGTCGATCGGCCATGCCAATGGCTTTTTCCTCATCGATTTCTGCCGTCACGCGCACGCTGAAACCGTCGCGTTGCAACTGCCCTTGCCCCCAACTCAAGCTGCTGCGCCAAGCTTGGCCCACACCACCATCGGGGCGGTTGTGATCCACGGTGATTTCTACCCCTTGCCTGTCCGTGCGGGTGATGACATTGATCACCCCTGCAATGGCATCTGTGCCATACAAGGACGATGCCCCATCGCTCAAGACTTCAATGCGGTCAACAGCCGCCAAAGGCAGACTGTCCAAGTCGACATTGGCCACTTCAGTGCCGGAGATGTTCTGGATGCCAAACGGGGCCAACCTCCGGCCATTGAGCAAGACCAAGGTTCCGGTCGGCATGCCATGCAAAGCCCCATTGGTGAATCCGCCGTGCAACTTGCCGCCCTGCGTTCTGTCCAGACCATTGAACACCTGGGTCAGGCTCTGCACCACCTGGGTCACCGACTGGAGGCCTTTTCTTTGAATTTCCTGGCGCGTGATCACCTGCACGGGCAGGGCCAGGGTTTGCTCTTTGCGAATGATGGACGAGCCGGTGATCTCCACCTTTTCAAACTGTCGGTACTCCAATGGCTTGTCTTGCACCGTTACCATGGGATACTCTTTGCCGATGGCAGGCTCTGGCGTGGTTTGCGCTTGTGTTGTGCCCAAACAAGCCAAACAACCCATCACCCCAAGGGCGAGGGGGGACGAAGGCCAAAGCCCTTTGGGTGATTTGCGCATGGTGATCAAGCCTCTCAAGTGAGTTCAATAGTTTTAATTTTCTCACTTGTTTAGGCTGAAAAAGTTTTTCTTTGGATAAACACCCTCCTTGCTTGGTTTTTGCGCAACACCCCAGCTCAAAACCGCATCGTGGCACCCACCCTCAGGGTGCGGCCCTGCAAGTTGCCGTTATGGCTGTTGACACCCCAAACCGCATTGCTCAGCGAATAGAACGACAGGGGAGGCTTGGTGTTGGCGAGATTGGTCATGCCAAAGCGAATTTGGGTTCTGCGCGAGGCCTGATAAACAGCGAGCAAGTCGGCCGTCAGGAAACCCCGCACCTTGTGGCCACTGACGGTTTCACTCAGGCCCGTGACCGTGTTGAGTGCGACCACCTCTTTGTCCACGTAGGCGCTGGTGTGGTTGATGTTGAATTGCCACTGCATTTGGGCTTGCTCATAACCCACCATCCATTGGCTGCGCCAACGCGGGGTCACCACCTCGCTGAGCGCTGAATAGGCCCCCAGGTCAGACACCCAAGCGGTTTCGGCACTCGTGCGGTCTTTGGACTTGAGCATGAATGTGGCCTGCATGCCCATGACCCACCGACCATCGCGCATGGGCTCTCTGTAGCGGGCCTGGATGTCGATGCCTTCTTTGACCGCTTGGCCTTTGTTTTTCATTTTGAGCAGCAGCGCCAAGTTGTGAGCTTTGCCGCCCCCATCCAGACTGACCAGATCGGGGTTCGCCATGAGGGCAGAGGTGTTGCGCAACGGATCGGCCAACACGGCTTGCACACTGTCCAATTGCAAAGTGTCTTGCATTTGCACGCGCCAGTAGTCGGCCGACACATGGACATTGCGGCTTGGCGTGAAGGCCATGCCCCATGTGACTTGCTTTGTTTTTTGCAGCTGCAAGTCCGGGTTGCCGTTGGTGAACACATTCAAAGCGCTGTTGCTTGTGCAGGCCACCGCTTGACCGTCGGCCGGCTTGAGGGCACTTGCAGCGGCTTTGAGCGCCTCGGTGCAATCCCCGAGCTGGACCGTGGCTTGCAAGAAAGGGCTGCTCAGCTGATGCACCTGCGCCAAAGTGGGGGCCTGAAAACCCGTTCCTGCCGAACCCCGCATGGCCCAACGCCGGTTGATGGCCCATCGCGCAGCCAGTTTGCTGCTGATGGCAGCGCCCACGTCGCTGTATTGGTCGGCCCGCAGCGAGGCCAGAAGGTCCAGATCTTTGCGCACAGGCACCTGCAATTCACTGAACGCCGACATGATGTGGCGTTGACCCTTGAAGCTGGGCTGCGCCATGGCCTGGCTGTACTGGGTGTCGGCTTTTTCTTGCTGAGCTTCAAGGCCCCAAGCCCATAAAGTTGATTGGCCTTGGTGCTCAAACAAGGCTCGCGAGGCGCGCAACTGGGCACTGGTCAAGGCCGTGCTGGCCAAGGCTGCTTGCCCCCATTCACGGGAGTTCAGCAGTTGGGCGGTCAAGGGGTTTTGCGCATCCAGGGGTTTGAGCATGAGTGCATTGGGCAAACTCGACAAACCATCAACAAGCCCCAAGCTGGCCAGATTGTCCTTTTCGACGGACTGTGTGGCCTTGGATTGGGATTGCAGCAAACTGGCCTGGTAATGCCAGCCTTTGAAATCGCCTTTGAGTCCCAGTGACGCTCGCAGCAGAGTTTTCTTGTATTTTTGACGCAAGGCGGGCAGATCGGGTTGCCAAAACGTGTAGGTTTCTTCGGCATTGAGCCCATTGAGGACGGCTTCCAGGTAGCCTGGTGCGCCAATGGTGTCGGCGATTTTGCCGCTCACGCCCGACCAATCGTTGGCCGCGATTTGCAAGTTTTGCTGGCTCGCCAACACTTCGGCATACAGCGTGGCTGCGTGGGGCAACAGCACTTCACCCAGAACATGCAGCTTTTGACTGTCTGTTTCTGGATAAATGTCATAAGTGAGCAATCGGTTGTTCTTGCACCCGCCTTCAAAGCCCTCGTATTTGAATGAGCCTGCCGTGCATGTGCCATTCACATACAGTGGCGAATACATTTTTTGTTGGCCTGTGGGCGAATACATCAAAAGAGGCGAGCCGAAGGCCGACAAGCGGGGGCTGTCTGCTTGGTATGCCACGCCTTCATGGCTGAACATTTGCCGCCCTTGGCTGGCCGTTGTGCGCTCGCGCACGCCCATGGCCTCGTAGGTGTCGGCTTCGGCTGTCAGCCGAAGGCTGTAGCCGTCTTGGCGAAGTTGGCCTCGGGCCCAGTTCAAACTGCTGGTCCAGCCTTGACCGGCACCGCCTTGGGGGCGAATCTGGTCCACCGACAATTCAAGGCCTTTGCCTTGCGCCCGGGTGATGATGTTGATGACACCCGCACTGGCCTGCGCCCCATAGACCGACGAAGCACCTTCGCCCAGCACCTCGATACGCTCTACCGCCGACAGAGGCAAAAGGCTCAGGTCTACACCACTGGGGGTCGTGCCAGTCAGGGTGTTCAAGCCATGGGAGGCCAAACGCTGACCATTGAGCAGCACCAAGGTGCCTGCAGGCATGCCGTGCACAGCGGCACTGGTCACGCCCCCCCGGTTCATGCCCGATTGCGTGAGGTCCAGGCCATTAAAGACGCTGGACAAACTTTGCACCGCCTCGGTCACACGGGTGTGACCGCGCATTTTCAATTCCTGCCGCGTGATGATTTGCAAGGGAGCGATGGCCGAATCTTGCTGACGCGCCAAAAAAGAACCGGTGGTTTCACGCTTTTCGACCTGCCGGGCTTTCAGCGGCAAGCCATCTGTGCTGCCAAACAAGGCCACCCGCTCATCGTCTGTGGTCTTTTGCGCCTGGGCCCCAAAAGCCAAGACCAGTGAGACGCCCACGGCCCACAGGGCGGTCTGGAGTTGATCTCTGCTTTGTTTTTTCACAGCACCTGTCCTCAGTCAAAATTGAACGCTATACGTCCGATTTTCACATTAGATGGTGTCAAAAAGATCAAAAACTGGTCAATCCGTCCTGAATATGTGGTTTTGATCCGCTTTTGTGAGGCCTGAGCACCCGGCGATGGGCACAGGATAGGGTCAGTCCATGACCGCTTGCCACACCGCCAAGATGGCCCCGCACTCTGAATGGAGGGTGGCGGGCTCGACCTGGGTGGGCTCTTCGTTCAGGCGGGCGCGGTGTTGCAGGCGGCGCATTTCTCGGTAGGCGTTGGCAGCGGCCTGGCCCATGCCCTGGGGCAGCAAGCCCACGGCTTCGGCGCGAATCAGCAGAGCAATGTTGCCCACGTTGTCGGCCAACTCGGGGTGGGCGGCGGTGTGCAGCAGCACCAGGTATTGCACGGCGAATTCGGCGTCCACCATGCCGCCGGGGCTGTGTTTGACGTCGAAAAAGTCGGCTTTGACGGGGTGGCCCTGGCGCACGCGTTCGCGCATGGCGACGATTTCGGACTTCAGGCTGGCGGCGTCGCGTGGGGCGCTGATGACGGCGTGGCGCACGGCGTCAAAGCGGGGGGCCAAGCTGGGCAGACCCATGACAAAGCGGGCGCGGGTCATGGCCTGGTGTTCCCAGGTCCAGGCGGTGTTGCTGCCGCGCTGCTGCTGGTAGTCGGCGTAGGCTTCAAAGCGGGTGACCAGCAGGCCTGAGTTGCCGTTGGGGCGCAAGGCGGTGTCGATTTCGTAGACATCACCTTCGGCGGTTTTCACCGTCATCCAGTTGATCATTTTGCGCACGTAAGCGGCATAGATTTCCTGGGCGCGTTCATCTTCGTCGTCATACACAAACACGATGTCCAGGTCGCTGCCGTAGCCCAGCTCTTTGCCGCCCAGCTTGCCGTAGCCGATGATGGCAATGGCGGGTTCTTCGCGGTGACGGTTTTTCAGGCGGCTCCAGCACCAGCGGGCGGTCACGCGCAGCACGGCGTCGGCCAGGGCGCTCAGGTCGTCGGCCACTTGTTCGACCGTGAGCACGCCTTCCACGTCCCGCGCGAGCGTTCGGAACTGCTCGGCGTGGTGGGCGCGGCGCAGCAAATTGAGCAGGCTTTCTTCGTCGTCTTCGCCGGTGCGTTGCAGGGCCGTCAAGCGGGCTTGCAATTCGCCTTCAAATTCGGCGGCGTCAAAGCGGCTGTCAAACAGGTTGCCCCCGGCCAGCTCGTCGATCACACCGGGGTGTTGCAGCAGGTAGCGGGCCGGCCACTTGGCCGCGCCCAGCAGGCGCAGCAGGCGTTCGTGCACCGAGGGGCGCTCGAGCATCAGGGCCAGGTAGCTTTCGCGGCGCAGCAGGGGTTCGATCCAGTCGACCATGCGCAGCACGGCTTCTTCACTCACGCGGCCGTCTTGCAGCCACTGGGCGGTGCGTTGCAGCAGGCGCATCAGGCGGCCCCGGGCGTCGTCGCGCAAAGCTTGCACACGGGGGTTGCCCGGCCACTGGGCCAGGCGCTCACCAATGCGGCCCTTGAAAACCCCGGCAATGCCGTCCAGCTCGGCGGGTTCGCGTTGGCCGTTTTTGCCGTTGCAGCCCTTGCACTCGCGGTCACCGCCCAGCAGGATGTCAAATTCTTGCGCCACCACTTCGCGGTGGGCGTCCAGGGCACTCAAAAACTCGCAGGTGTTGGCGTGGCCCAGGGTCTGGGCGATCCAAGCCAGGTCGGCATCGGCAGTGGGCAAGATGTGGGTTTGCTGGTCGTCCAGGTACTGGATGCGGTGCTCGACCTGGCGCAAAAACACATACGCCGCGCTCAAGGCGTCGGCCGTGGCCTGGGGCATGAGGCCAGCTTTGGCCACGCGTTGCAGCGCGTCCAGCGTGGGGCGCGTGCGCAATTCGGGAAACTGCCCGCCGCGCACAACTTGCAGCAGCTGCACGGTGAATTCGATTTCGCGGATGCCGCCGCGCGACAGCTTCACGTCGTTGGCACGTTCGGGGTGGCCCGCGCTGCGTTTGGAGGCATGGTCGCGGATTTGCTGGTGCAGCGTGCGCAGCGATTCAAAGACGTTGTAGTCGAGGTAGCGGCGGAACACAAAGGGCAGCACCACGGCCCGCAGGGCCTGGGCCGAGCCGTTGACCACCGCACTGCGCGGGGCGATGACGCGGCTTTTCATCCAGGCAAAGCGTTCCCATTCGCGGCCCTGGATGAGCAGGTAGTTTTCCAGCGCATCCAGCGAAACCACGCTGGGGCCGGAGTTGCCGTTGGGGCGCAGGGCCAGGTCGACGCGGAACACAAAACCGTGCTCGGTGGTCTCGCCAATCAAGGCGTACATGCGTTTGACGGCGCGGCTGAAGTATTCCTGGCACGAGACCTTGTTGCGGCCTTCGCTGTTGCCTGTGGTTTCGCCGTCTTCGTCGTAGACGTAGATCAGGTCGATGTCGCTGGACACATTCAGTTCTCGGGCACCCAACTTGCCCATGCCGATGATCCACATCTCGGCACGCTGGCCATTGGCTTTGGTGGGCACCCCGTGCAGGGCGTCCAGGTCGGTCATGACGTGTTGCCAGGCGATGTCGAGGGTGACTTCGGCCAGCCACGTCATGCTGTGGGTGACCCCTGCCAGGCCTGTCTGCTGGCTGCAGTCGAGCTGGGCCAGTCGCTCCAGGCAAAGTTGGCGCAACACACGCAAAGCGGCGCTGGTGTCCAAGCCCTTGGCCTGCAGTGCCGCAAAGGCGGTGTTCAAGTTGTCACGGGTGGGGACACCGGGCGGCAGCAGCGTCAACACATCGGCATAACGGCGGTGCAGGCGCTGAACAAAACGAGAATACAGGGCACCGTCCAACGTGTTGTCCGGGCCTGTGGCGGTGGCCACCTCGGGTGGCTGACTGCGGGTCATAATTCCTGCTGGCTTTCTGATTCAAACGTTTGTGCCGTCTTCCAACCCTTTGTCACCATTGATCTGCCGCTGCCATCGCTGGCTGGCCGCTGGCGTTCGGTTCGTGGTTTGGGGTTTGTTGGTGGCCGGTTTGTTGCTGGGAATGGCGTGGGCCACATTGCATTTTTGGATTGTGCCGCGAATCTCCGAATTTCGCCCTGCACTCGAAAGCATGGCCCGCCAAGGCCTTGGCGTTCCGGTGCGCATCGGCGAGATTTCGGCCCATTCGACCGGTTGGGTGCCTTCTTTTGAGCTGCGCGACCTGGCTTTGCTGGACCCACAGGGCCATGCCACGCTTCGGCTGCCCAAAGTCTGGGTGGCCGTGAGCCTGCGCTCAGCCTTGCGCTTGCGCTTGGACCAGTTGGTATTGGATGCCACGGAAGTTGACATTCACCTGAATGCACAAGGGCAATGGCGTGTGGCAGGTCTGCTTTGGGGCCATGGCCCCGCAGATTCGGCCGTGGCCGATTGGTTGTTTGCACAACGAGAGGTGGTGGTGCGTGGGGCCATCTTGCACTGGCACCATGAACCGGCTGGCGGTGAAAACACCGGGACCCGCGCACCCCATGCCCCGCCCAGCGCACGGGAAAGGACGGAACCCACAACGCTGCCCACCACAGACTTGAGTTTTCGCAACGTGGATGTGGTGCTGCGCAACACCGCAAGGCACCACCACTGGCGCGTGGATGCCAGCCCGCCTGAGGCTTGGGGTGAGCGTTTTGTGATCATGGGCCGATTCAGCCGTGGTTGGTTGTCGACCCACCCTGCGCGGTGGGCCGATTGGTCTGGGCAGGTCTACGCCGACTTTGCCCAAATTCGTGTGGCCCCATGGTGGTCCCATCTGCCCAAGCGCATGACCCAAACTTGGCAAATGAACGGAGGGCAGGGTGCCTTGCGTTTGTGGGGTGATGTGGACAAAGGCCAATGGACGGGTGGCTTGGTCGATATGGCGCTGAGCGGCTTGAACGTGGTGCTTGACACGCAAAACGCCCCTTTGAAGCTGGCCCAAGTGTCAGGGCGCTTGGGGGGCAAGGTTCATGGCAAGGGTTTTGAGGTCTTGACACGCGATGTGGCCTTGGTGGACGACACGGGTGTGAACTGGACGGGTGGGCAGTGGGCACTGAACTACACCTACGCTCAAGGCGCTCAACCCGCATCTGGCCATCTGCGGGCCGAAAAGCTGGACCTGCTGGCCTTGCGTGAATTGGCCCTGCACATGGCCAAAGGCGCACCTGTTTTGGCACGCTTGCAAGAGCTCACCGTGACCGGACAGTTGAATGCCTTGCGCTGGGATTGGCAAGGCGATTGGCGCTCGCCAAGTGGGTACAACACACAATTGAGCCTGAGCCAAGTGCGGATGCGCCACGACCAGGCCAAACCAGGAACACGGCTTTGGCCGGGGGTGCAAAACGCCGAGGTGAACATCAAGATGGGCCAAGAGGGTGGCCGCGTGGACCTGCGCATGCCACACGGTGGTTCGGTGGATTTGCCCGGCATTTTGGAGCGTTCTGAGGTGCCTGTTCGGCAACTGCAGGCCTTGGCCGTTTGGGAAAAAAAATCAGGTGCCAACGGTCAGGTGTGGCAAGTGCCGCAATGGCAATTGAGCTTGGCCAACGCCGATGTGCAGGGTCAATGGCGTGGGCAGTGGCAACAAGACCCCACAGGCGATGGGCCCGGGTGGCTGGACTTGCAAGGCACGATCGCACAAGCCGACGCCGCTGCCGCGCACCGGTATTTGCCTGTGCAACTGCCTGAATCGGTGCGCCACTATGTTCAAGATGCCTTGGTCAAAGGGCGTTATGTGGGGGTGAAAACCAAGCTCAAAGGCGACTTGGCCAAATGGCCTTTTGAAAGCCCAAGCGATGGCGAATTCCGGGTCTCCGGGCGCTTGACGGGTGTGCAGTTTGACATGGTGCCCGCCCATTTTCTGCCTGTAACAGGACCACGCTGGCCGCACTTGCACTCATTACAAGGGCAACTGAGCTTTGACCGGACCGGGGTCCAACTCAGCGATGCGAGTGCACGTTTTGGGGAGTCCAAAAACGCTGTCTTACTCAAAGCTGCTGCGGTTGAAATCGCCGACATGCGCCATGACCCTCAGCTGCAATTGACAGCCGATGGCACTGGCGAAGCAGCACAATTTCTGGCTGCGGTGCAACAATCACCGCTCGATCAGATGCTGTCGCAGGCACTGCACAACACCACGGCCACTGGGCCAATGCAACTGCGTTTGAAACTGGGCTTGCCTTTGCGCCATCTCAAGGACAGTCAAGTCCAAGGCACAGTCATGTTGGCGGGCAACGATGTGCGCGTGACGCCGGCCACACCATGGCTTGAAAAAGTGCATGGCGCTGTGGAGTTCAACCAGACAGGCTTCAAAGTGTCCAAGGCAAAAGCCCAGCTCTTGGGTGGCGCGGTGATCATGGACGCAGGCCTGCAGCCGTCGTCCACACCGGGAGCGCCACCCACGCTGGCTTTTGAAGTTGAAGGCCAGATCAGTGCAGAAGGCTTGCGCGGGTCCAAGGACCTTTATCCCCTGAATGTCCTGGCACAGCACCTCACGGGTTCCAGCACCTACAAAGCACGCTTGGCTTGGCACCAAGGCCAACCAGAACTGTCGGTCCACAGCGCACTTCAAGGTTTGGCCATCCAATGGCCCACCCCTTTGGGCAAAACAGCCGACACCCTCAAACCCTTGTCCCTGAACATCCGCAGCCAGGGCCAAGGCCCCCAATGGCAAGACCACATTCAACTGCGGCTTGGGGATGATGTTTCTGCCCACTACGTGCGCGACCTTTCGGGCCCGCAGCCAAAGGTTTTGCGCGGCGCTTTGACCTTGGGTGTGCCCTTAGATCAAGCACCGGCCTTGCCTGACCACGGCGTCACAGCACTTGTGGCCGTTGACCACTTGCTGATCGATGAATGGCGCTCTCTCGTTTCAACAAACGCACAAGCCCCTGGTGAACCTTTGGTTGAGCCTGCCGCTTTGCTTGCCTACATGCCCACCCGCATTGGACTGAAAGCCCAAACCTTGACGGCCGAAGGCCGAACCTTGCACCAAGTGGCGGCGGGCGGCACCCGAGATGCCCAGCAATGGCAATTGAATGTGGATGCGCAAGAACTCAGCGGACATGTGCGCTACCGACCTTCAGCAGGCGAGCAACAAGGCTTGCTGTTCGCCCGGTTCAGCCGTTTGACCCTGCCGCCTTCTTCTGCCAAAGATGTGGAATCCTTGTTGGAAACACCGCCCATTCAGTTGCCAGCACTGGACATCGTGGTGGATGCCCTGGAATTGCGTGGCAAAAAACTGGGCAAAGTCGACATTGAGGCGGTCAACAACACGGCTGCACGCGGCTCCAGCATTCCCGGTGTGGAATGGCAATTGAAAAAATTCAACATCACCTTGCCCGAGGGCAGCTTGCGCAGCACCGGCCGCTGGTTGGCAGCCCATGCGGGCAAAACACAGCGCCAGACAGAAATGAACTTTGTGTTGGATGTTCAAAATGCAGGCGATCTTTTGGCCCGCTTGGGCACACCCGATGCCCTGCGCGGAGGCGCAGGGCAGCTCGAAGGGCTTGTGCGCTGGCAGGGCTCGCCTTTGGCTTTGCACTACCCCAGCCTGGATGGGCAATTTGAAGTTCGCATGGGTCGTGGTCAATTTCTCAAAGCCGATGCCGGTGCCGCCAAACTGCTGGGCGTGCTGAGCCTGCAGGCCTTGCCACGGCGTTTGATGCTGGATTTTCGGGATGTCTTTTCCGAAGGCTTTGCGTTTGACTCGGTTCAAGGACGGGTCAACATTGCCAAGGGCATGGCCCAAACCCAAAATTTACAAATTCGGGGCGTCAACGCCGTCGTTCAGCTGGATGGCACAGCCGACATTGCACGCGAAACACAACAACTGAGGGTGGTCATCTTGCCCGAGGTCGATGCAGGAACGGCCTCTTTGCTGGCGGGCATTGCGGTCAACCCCGTGGTGGGCCTGACCACCTTTTTGGCCCAATTGTTTTTGCAAAACCCTTTGTCACGCGCCTCCACTCAAGAATTCCTGATCGATGGCAGCTGGACAGATCCTCGTGTAACCCGGGTCGATCTGCGCACAACCCCAGCCAAAAGCCCATGAACAAGCTGCTGCGCCCCATGTTTTGGCCACATTGGCGATGGCGCATCAAGCGCTGGCGCACGCGCATGATGGATTGGCTCCCCGGGGGGGCTGGCAGACGCTCTTTGTGGGTCGCTTTGATGACCTTGGTGCTGGCCGTGTTGATCACCTTGGTTTGGCTGGCCGGGCGTTATGAAGCCAGCCAGGTCCAGGCCGAATTGGAGCGAGACACCGCCGATGCCGTCAATGAATTGCGCACGCAGCTGTCGCGGCATGTTCAGGCGATTCAAGGGGTTCAAGCGGCCCAGCCCAATGCCGCCCAATGGCAACAAGAGATGCTGTCCTTGCTCAGGGAGCACCGTGACTGGTTGCGTGTGGAGTGGCGTGACAAAGCACAAAATTTGCGCAACCAGGCCGATTCCCCCCTGCGCAGCCCTGTCTTTGAACGCAACCCGCGCAGCGACATGCTCAACGAAACCCTGCAGTCCTGTCTGCGGGCCCGACGTTTGAGTGGCCCAGCTTATTCGAGTACCTATTTTTTACCCCAGGTTGATGGCTTGGGCTTTGAAGTCATGGAGTTGTGCCTGCCTTATGTCCATGCAGGAGAACTGATGGGCTTCACCGTGGTCACTTATGGTTTGCAAGAATTGTTGCAAGAGCGTTTGGGCAAAAGCTTTGGCCGACGCAACGAATTGTCATTCACCGAGCCCGATGGCACACGTCTGGCCATTTCAGGCACACAACGACGCGGCTTGAGGGTGTTCACCGCCCAGCAACTGGTGGACTTGCCGGGCAACACCTTGGTGCTGCGCATGGATGGGCGAAGGGGAGAGCCCGACCTGTTTCCCAATGTGTTGACCGCCTTGGTCACCGGCATGTCCATTGCTTTGGTCACGGTCATGATTTTGCTGGCCAAAGATTCCCGTCGCCGTTTGAAAGCCGAACGCGAATTGGCCGAAGCTCTCGCTTTTCGCAAAGCCATGGAAGACTCCTTGGTCACAGGCCTGCGGGCCCGCGATCTGGAAGGCCGCATCACCTATGTGAACCCTGCTTTTTGCCAAATGGTGGGGCTTGATGCTGAGGTGCTCACTGGACGCAATGCCCCCATGCCTTATTGGCCGCCGGAAATGGTGGACGAATACAAGCAGCGTCAGGCCATTCGCCTGGCTGGCAATGTGCCGCCGCGCGAAGGCTTTGAGTCGGTGTTCATGCGCCAGGACGGCACGCGTTTTCCGGTTCTGATCATCGAGGCCCCCCTGATCAGTGTTCAGGGCCAACAAACGGGCTGGATGGGAGCGGTCATCGACATCAGCGAGCAACGCCGAATTGAAGAGCTGTCTCGGGCCAGCCAAGAGCGCTTGCAAGCCACTGCCCGTTTGGCCACCGTGGGCGAAATGGCCTCTTTGCTCAGCCACGAGCTCAACCAACCTTTGGCGGCCATTGCCAGTTATGCCAATGGTTCGCTGAATTTGCTCAAAGACCCTCAAGCCGTGCCCCAGACGTTGGACGACGTCCACATGGCGCTGCGCCGCATTGCCGAGCAAGCCCAACGGGCTGGCCGGGTCATCAGCAGTGTGCACGACTTTGTGCGCCGACGCGACCAGGCGCGAGAGTCCGTGCTGCCACAGGCTTTGATCGATGCCATTGCGCCTTTGGTGAATTTGCAGGCACGCAAACTGAACGTCAAGGTCCACTTTCGTGTTGAGGCCAAATTGCCTTGGGTGGTGTGTGACCGCACCATGGTGGAACAAGTGCTTTTGAACCTGTGTCGAAACGGCATGCAGGCCATGGATGTGCCCGAATGTCGTGAACGTGTGCTGGTTTTACAGGTCAAACGTTTTGCAGCGCATTCCGAGACCGGCTGGTTGGAATTTTCGGTCACGGATGTGGGCGTCGGCATTGCCGAGGAAGTGGCTCAAAAACTGTTTACACCTTTTTTCACCACCAAACCCGAAGGCATGGGTTTGGGTCTGAGCTTGTGCCGCACGGTGGTCGAACAACACGGTGGACACCTGGATTTTGAACCCCTGCAGCCCAAGGGCACTGTTTTTCGCTTCACATTGCCTGGGGATACACAGGGGACCAAGGGTGTTGATGCTTTGCTTTTGGATAAGATCAAAGCATGAATCTGACCGACACGCCCACCGTTTTCATCGTCGATGACGACGCCAGCGTTCGCGATGGCATGGCCTGGTTGCTGCGAACCCGGCGTTTGTTGAGTGTCCCGTTTAAAAGTGCCGAGAGCTTTTTGGACATGCTCAATGCGCACATCCCCCCTGCCCAAGACCCCGCCACCCCTTCGCCACTGCCATCGGTTGCGGCTTGCATCTTGCTGGACGTGCGCATGCCGGGCATGAGTGGCCTGGCCTTGTTTGAACATTTGTTGCTCACGGGTGTGGCACACGCTTGGCCTGTGATTTTTTTGACCGGTCACGCAGATGTGCCCACCGCTGTCGACACTGTCAAACGCGGCGCTTTTGATTTTTGTGAAAAACCTTTTTCAGACAACACCTTGGTCGATCGCGTTGAGCAGGCCCTGGGCTTGTCTCAAGAGCGTTTGACGACCCGTCGCCAACAGCAATGTTTGCGCACCCGTTTGTCGGAGTTGACCGAACGCGAACACGATGTGATGCATCTGGTGCTTGAAGGCTTGCCCAACAAATTGATTGCAGATCAACTGGACATCAGCGTGCGCACTGTTGAAGTCCATCGGGCCAGGGTGTTCGAAAAAATGGACGTGAAATCGGCCGTCGAATTGGCCAATTTGATGCGTTTGCTGTCATGAACGGGCCCACAGTCATACTTTGTTTGAAAACGCGATGTGAAACACTGGCTTTGCGCCTTTTTTGCTTTTTTGCGGCACTCCTGTGCGTCGGTCTGTTGAGTGGTTGTGCCGCCACCATCCAAGCGCCTGTGGCATCGGCCAGCCCCTACAACCCGCTGCGAAACGATGTGGCCTTGACAGCCATGTCCTTGCTCGACACCCGCTACGCCTATGGTGGACGCGGCCCTGCCACGGGTTTTGATTGCTCTGGTTTGGTTGCCCATGTCTTCAAGGAGGGCGCAGGCCTGTCGCTTCGTGGCAGTGCAGCCGATTTGGCTCGTTTGTCACGCCCCATTGACCGCGAAAAACTGCAGGCGGGTGATTTGCTGTTTTTCAACACTTTGGGTGCACGCCACTCCCATGTTGGTGTTTATGTGGGTGAGGGTCGTTTTGTGCACGCCACCAACCCACGCACGGGTGTGCGCATGGACAGTCTGCGTCAACCGTATTACGCGCAACGTTTTGAAGGCGCACATTCGTTGCTGAATCCCTGAACTGACTTTTTCAGTCCGGTTTTTTCTCTGTTTTTTCATCCTCTTTGTCGGGTGAAGCCCTTGGCAATTCGCCATTTTTTCTTCCAGAAAACATGGTCCACCAGACAATCAAGACAAAAACAAGCCCTGCAAGCAAAGCCTCTAGCAAAATCAAGCCCATGAGTTCATTTCCTTTACTTCGTTTTAGCCCCTTTTGGGCTGCTTTGGCATGCGTCGCGATTGTAGGCAGCCTGACAGCTTGCTCGTTCACCCCCAGTGTTCCAAGCCCTTTGCCCCAAAGCCATGAAGCCACAGCCAAAAACGACGCACTGTCTCGGCCTGTGATCACGCAGGCCAAAAGCATCTGGGTGCCTGTTCCCTGGTCTGAACTGCCAGGCTTCAACCATGATGCGATTCATGAAGCCTGGCCCGCTTGGTTACAAAGTTGCCAACGCCCGGGTCCAACTTGGCTTGCGCTTTGCCCCGAAGTGCGTCAATTGGCGAATGCTTCGGTGACCCAACAACGGCAATGGATTCGTCAAAACCTGCAAGCCTATCGGGTTGAATCACCGCAAAAGCAGGCCGAAGGCTTGTTGACGGCCTATTACGAACCTGTGCTGGCAGCTTCGCGCTTGCCGCGTCCGGGATTTTCGGTTCCCGTTTATGCCCCACCGGCACAACTGAATCAGCGCTCTCCGTGGTATTCACGTCAAGAAATTGAAACGACACCTGCAGCCCGCAACGCTTTGCGTGGCAAAGAACTGGTGTACCTGGCTGATCCTGTGGATGCGATGGTGCTGCACATCCAAGGTTCTGGTTTGGTCAACGTGAATGAACCCGATGGACGCCAACGATTGCTTCGCTTGGCTTTTGCAGGCACCAATGAACAAGCTTATAAAAGCATTGGCCGATGGCTGTTGGACCAAGGCCTGGTTCGGGACGCCAGCTGGCCAGGTATCAAAGATTGGATTGAACGCAACCCCACACGATTGAACGAGTTGCTGTGGCAAAACCCGCGCTTTGTTTTTTTCAAAGAAGAAGCACTGCCCATGGGCGTCACGCCTCCAGGCCCCAAAGGTGCACAAGGTGTTCCTTTGACGGCGGGTCGCTCCATTGCGGTAGACCGGGCCAGTATTCCTTATGGCACCCCGGTTTGGTTGCAATCGACGGGTCCCCAAACTTCTTTGGATCGCTTGGTCCTGGCCCAAGACACTGGCTCAGCCATTGTGGGTGCAGTCCGGGCCGACTATTACGTGGGTTCGGGTCCTGCCGCTGGCGAGTTGGCAGGACGCCTCAAACAACCCCTCAAACTTTGGGTGTTGTGGCCCCGATGAACTTTTATAAAGCGTGCCCTTTCATATGAACTGCCGACCGGGGTGTGCTGCATGCTGCACAGCACCTTCTATTTCGTCACCGATACCGGGCATGCCCAATGGCAAACCTGCAGGGGTGGCCTGTGTGCAGCTGGATGAGCGCTTGAGATGCAAAATTTTCAACCATCCGGATCGGCCTGCTGTTTGTGGACAGTTGCAAGCATCTCCTGAGATGTGTGGCCCGCACGATGACGGTGGGCTTTATGCCCGTGATTTTTTGATGCGGCTGGAAATTTTGACCAGGCCTTGATCTTTTGAATTTATCTTTTCGCATCGTGAAAAATCATCAAGACATCCCTTGACCTTGGTTTTGGGGATGTCCACACCCAGCTTTTTCAGTCACTCACAGGTCATGAGAGCCTGAGCCTTTTGGTTAAGCTGTTTTCCTATTTTCAAACATGGAGAACGATATGGCTTTACAGATGGCTTGCCTTCAAGACAGTGTGCATCCTGATGAATGGCAGTTGCGTGTGGACCTGGCTGCTTGCTACCGACTGGTGGCTTTGTATGGCTGGAGCGATTTGGTGTTCACGCACATCACAGCCAAATTGCCTTCATCGGTGACCGGGGGTGAAGAACAATTTTTGATCAACCCTTATGGCTTGATGTTCGATGAGATCACCGCATCGAGCCTTGTCAAAGTGGACATGCATTGCAACAAACTTCATGACAGTCCATTTCCGGTGAATCCGGCAGGTTTTGTCATCCACAGCGCTGTTCATGAAGTACGTCCCGATGCAGGCTGTGTACTTCACACACACACCCGGGCAGGTGTGGCGGTGAGTGTCCAGCAGCATGGGGTGTTGCCCATCAGCCAGCAAAGCACCTTTGTGTTGGCCTCTCTGGCTTATCACGGGTACGAAGGGGTTGCCATTCGTGATGACGAAAAAGCTCGTCTTCAAGCCGATTTGGGTCAAGCCAATTACCTCATGCTGCGTAACCATGGCTTGTTGACCGTTGGCAAAACCATTGCCGATGCGTTTTTGTCCATGTACACCTTTGAAAATACATGCCGCATTCAGGTCGATGCTTTGGCAGGGTCAACAAAACCTCAAGACTTGACTTCGGTTGATCCACAGATCTTGAACGGTGTGGCCACAGCCATGCGTGTTCAAACGGGTGGTTTGGGTGGTGCCTTCGTTTGGCCATCTTTGCTGCGCAAACTGGGACGTGAAAACCCTGGTTTTGATCTCTAAAAAAAGCCCTTCAGGGCTTTTTTTTTGGCCTGCCCGGTCAAGCAGGTGATTTTTGAAAAATTTGACCCTGTCTGAGCTCAGGGACTTTGGGGTGTTCACACGCCTCTTGAGACGCTTAACAGGCTCTTGAATTCGTTTTTGAAGGGTTCCCTACCTGCTCGGCTCCGATGACCCTTGCTGAGGCTTTGTCATGTCACGGCCGTTTTCAGAGGCACAAGACAGTTGTTCCTTCTTATCTGTATTTCTATATCTTTAATTAGTCGTAGTAGGTAAGGCAGGCGCTTTTCTGTGGATAACCATCATTTATCTATAAAAAACAATGACTTATCTTGTTTTTTTGGATGTGTGTGACTTTGCTTTTTTGCTGTCACGGTTTCTTGAACAACTTTGTGGTGGACCTCAGGTCTGTGGATAAGTGGGGTTTTGTCCTTTTTTTATCCACAGACTTTGTCATCGGCTTTGATTTTTTTGGACCCTATCGCCAGTTTTTATCTGTCAAAATTTTTTTTGACCTTCTAGAAAAGCAATTTATTACATTTAAAGTAACAAATTATTGATTTTATTAAAAATTTAAGTTTTAATTAAAATTTATTCATTGAAGTTCGGACATGTCTTTGTGGAAAGAAAGCGTTGCTGTTTTGAAGCCGCACCCCCGTGAGCGCTTGAAGTTCTTGCTGGGAACTTTGCTATACCCCCGCGCAACGTGGATGTGGTTGCGTTTTGTGCGTTCAAAAAAAATTCTTTGGGACAGACTTCCAGCCGCTCCAAAATTGTTGACCCGCATCTATCGCCCCTATGCTTTTGAACCACTCAAGTGCCAAGATCGCGTTGAACTTTTGTTGAACCACTATCGAACGCTTGATGTGGCCGGTTGGTCAAAGCTCTTCAATGAATCCGTCACGCAAGCGATTGTTCTGGCAGAGGTACCCAGCAAATCAGGTGATTTGATGGTTTTGTCGCTTTTATCTTTGGGTGAAGGACATCGTGAAGGTGAAATGAGTCTTTTGCTGCAATGGCAGGGCAGGGTCATCTTCACGGTTTCTTTTTTGTTGGCCAGATCCGACCATGGCTTCAACATGATCATCACGCGTCTTCATGGCAACCGTGATCACGATGGCAAAGAAATCATTCGTCAAGCCACCAAAGCGTTGCATGGTTTGCGGCCCGCTGTTTTGATCACCCAACTGTCCCGTCATTTGGCCATGTTGTTGGGTTGTGAGGATGTCCTCTTGGTGGGCAATCACCAGAGGGTTGCGCTCAATCCCAAGCGACGAAAAAAAATCAAAACAGATCTCGATGGTTTGTGGATAGAACTGGGTGCTGTCAAAAAGCAGTCCGGTTTTTTCCATCTTCATCCCCGGGTCCATTTGCCCAGTGATTTCAGTGATGTTGCATCTCACAAAAGAGCTGAGGCCAAACGCAAAGCGACCATTTTGTCTTGTCTTTTGTTGAGCATGGACAGCACTGTGGGTGCGTACCGTGATGAGGCGACTACTTTTTCTTTGGACGCCAGCGCTTGAGCAACAAGGCGTTGGCCATCACACTGACCGAACTCAAGGCCATGGCTGCGCCTGCCACCATGGGATTGAGATAACCGGCTGCTGCCAAGGGAATGCCAGCCACGTTGTAGGCAAATGCCCAGAACAAGTTTTGTCTGATCTTGCGCACGGTGAGCGCTGAAATGTCCAAAGCGGCTTCCACCAAAGTCACATCGCCTCGCATGAGTGTCATGCCTGCGGCATGCCTGGCCACATCGGTGCCATTGCCCATGGCGATGCCCAGATCCGCAGCCGCCAATGCAGGGGCGTCGTTGACACCATCGCCCACCATGGCAACAACTCGACTGCCATGGTCTTTTTTCAGTTTTTCAATTTCGGCGGCTTTTTGTTGTGGCAACACATTGGCCTGAACCTCACCTTGTTCTGGCTTCAAACCGAGCTTGCGACCCATGGCCTGTGCTGCCATGGTGTTGTCTCCGGAAATCATGACCAACTTGATGCCTCTTTGGCGCAAAGAGGCCAAGGCTTTTTGTGCTTCGGGCTTGGGTTCGTCACCAAAAGCCATGAGCAACAATGGTTTGAGTCCTTCAGGCGTTCGTTCTGCCAATGCAGAAAGCGTGGCACCTTGCGCTTGAAAATGCCCCATTTCCGTTTGCCAACACAGGGTGTTCAAACCTTCTTCTTCCAACCAACGCAAGCTCCCCAACAAAAGGTGTCGCTCATTGAGTTGGGCTTGAACACCTTTTCCGGGCAGGGCCACCATGGCTTGTGGCGTTTGCAGTTTGATGCCCTGCGCTTTTGCGGCATTGACCACCGCCTGAGCCAATGGGTGTTCACTGGCACTTTGAACGCTTGCTGCCCACATCAGTGCCGAATTGTTTTTTTCATCCGGTCCGGGCACTTGTCCGATCAGCTGTGGCCGTCCTTGTGTCAAGGTGCCTGTTTTGTCAAAAACGATGGTTTGAACACGATGGGCTGTTTCCAATGCGGCGACATCCTGGATGAGGATGCCATGTTTGGCGGCCACACCTGTGCCCGCCATGATGGCCACGGGTGTGGCCAGACCCAGCGCACAAGGGCACGCAATGACCAGCACTGCCACTGCATGGATCAACGCGGTTTCAAATGATGCCCCTTGCCAAAGCCAAATGGCCCAAGTGACCATGGCCACAAAGACGACCACCGGCACAAATATTTCTGCAACTTTGTCTACCAAGCGTTGGATCGGCGCTTTGTGGGCCTGAGCTTGTTCGACCCATCGAATGATGTTGGAAAGAACAGTGTCCTGGCCTACTGCCTTCACCTGCACAAGTACGGTGCCATCGCCATTGATGGCACCACCTGTTAATGGGTCACCTTGTTTTTTATCCACAGGCAAAGCTTCACCAGTGAGCATGGATTCGTCAGCCTGTGTTTGGCCCTCCAAGATCTCACCATCGACGGGATAACGCTCTCCAGGTTTCACCACAATGTGATCTCCAACCCGTATTTCATCCACAGGCACATCGATTTGGCCTTCCTCACCCACCCAATGCACCACGTCAGGCCTTAAAGCGTGCAACGCACTGATGGCTTCGGTGGTTTGTTTTTTGGCTCGGCCTTCGAGCCACTTGCCTAACATCACCAAAGTGATGACCACGGCTGACCCCTCGAAATACAAATGCGGCGCATGACCTTCTTGCGCATGGATCCATAACCAGACCGATAAAGCCCAACCAGCCGTGGTGCCCAATGCCACCAAAAGCTCCATATTGCCGGTCAAAGCCTTGAGTGCATGCCAAGCCGATTTGTAGAAATGTGCCCCCAAGACAAATTGCACAGGTGTGGCCAAGGCAAATTGAACCCAAGCAGGCAGCATCCAGTGCTGACCCAACGATTCACCCAGCATGGGCATCATCAATGGCGCCGACAAAAGCAAACCCATGGCCACCGGTGCAAAACCGGACCATGTTGTTTCCTTTTTCTGTTCGGAATGACGTTGCTGAATGCGTGGTTCATAGCCTGCATCGCGAATGGCTCGGCGCAAAAGTGCTTCTGTCGTCCCGTCTGATGTCACTTCAATACAGGCCATCTCAGTGGCCAAATTGACACTCACCGATTCAACGCTTGGAACCTTCAGCAACGCTTTTTCAACCCTGCTGACACATGATGCGCAGGTCATGCCACCAATGCCGATGGTGTAAGTGCTGCGCTCTGAATTGATCTGTGTCATGAAAACCTTTGCGTTTGGGAATATGCTTTGATCTCAACCCATGAACCTTTGTGTCTTTGCATCATGAAGCATATTTTTAGCGTTGAAGGCATGACTTGTGCCCACTGTGAGAAAGCTGTCTCAAAGGCCTTGTTGGCCATAGACGCGCATGCCAAAATTGTGATCGACCGCACTGTTGACTTTGTTGAAGTGTTGTCTGACTTGCCGGCTGAAAAATTCATTCAGGCCATTGAGGACGAAGGCTATCGCATCGTCCATTGATTCATTCATTTTTTTAAGGAAAACCCATGACATCGAACGTAGGCGGTATTGATCGTATTTTGCGCATTGTGCTGGGTGTGGTTTTGGTGGCTTTGGCTGCCACGGGCACAGTCGGTGCTTGGGGCTGGGTCGGTTTGGTGCCTTTGGCAACGGGCCTGTCAGGCTGGTGTCCACCGTACAGCTTGCTGGGCATCAATACCTGTAAAAACAAAAACATTTGAATTTGCCTTCAAGGGCTTTATTTTTCTTTACAAGGCACAGCGCATCGCAGACACATGGGTCCATCAGACTTCAGTCACTCCATCACTGAAAGGGTGTTTTCCATGAAATCGATTCGTTTGTCTTTGATCTCTGCCAGTTTGCTGCTTGCAGTATCTGGCATGAGTTTTGCCCAAGCGCCAGCTTCAACAGGCGCTGTTTCGGCTGCACATTCACAGACCCAGCGCCAGCATGGTGCGGATCGTCATGCCAAGCATTTGGAAACATTACATGCCCAATTGAATCTGACTGCTTCGCAAGATGCAGCTTGGCAAAGTTTTGTTCAAACCATGCAAAAACCCGGGCATCCGGTGCACCCTGATCGTGCTGCTTTTGAAAAAATGACAACGCCCGAACGCCTTGACCAGATGCAGACAATGAAGCAGCAACGTGATGCACACATGCAAAAGCATGCCGAAGCCACACGGGTGTTTTATGGGCAGTTGACTGCGGAGCAAAAAGTCATTTTTGATGCACAAAGCATGCGCCACATGTCTCGAATGCAGGGCAGCATGCATGCATCCAAACACGAGCATGGTCATCGGCATTGATCTGGCCCTTTTGATCATTGCAAAACTGCCCTGAGGGGCAGTTTTTTTTGCCCGTTTTTCCAGTCTTGACCTACATCAAATGCGCAAGATGAAGTTTGGGTAAGCTGTTTTGATGCAGTTATCCAAAACCCCTCCATCCTCCAATGGCTCAAACGGTCATGGTTTACCCCCCATCTTGCCCATTGCCATGGACCAGCCTTTGCATTGGCTGGCCTTGGGTTTCAAAGATTTTGCCAAAGCGCCATTGCTGAGTACTTTGCATGGCTTGGTGTTGGCCTTGGCAGGCTCACTCATTGCCTGGGTTGCCCATGACCGTTTTTGGTTGCTCGCTGGCGGCTTGTCAGGCTTTATGGTGATAGCCCCAGTGCTGGCGACCAGCCTTTATGCAATGAGTCGTGCCATCGAACGTGGTGAAAAGGTGAATCTGCAACTGCTGATCCGCACTTGGACCCAATGGCAACTGCGTTTTCGAAAACAACCCGACAGTTATTGGTGTTTGATTCGTTTTGGTTTGCTGTTGGCATTGGCGGCGACAGGTTGGGTCATCACTTCATCGGCGCTGATCACTTTGTTTGCACCGGTGCCCATTCACACGCCCATGGATTTCATCAGGCATGTGGTGTTGGCTGAAAACAATTTTTTGTTTGAAATTTGGCTGGGCTTAGGCGGTGTGATGGCCGCCCCTGTTTTTGCATCCAGTGTCATTTCCATGCCCTTGCTTCTGGACCGCAAAGTGAGTGTGTTGCAGGCTGTTCTCACAAGTTGGAAAGCCGTACTCACGCATCCATTGCCCATGGCGCTGTGGGCGTTTTTGATCATGGGTTTTACCTTGCTTGGATTCATGTCCTTGTTTTTGGGATTGATCCTGATCGTTCCCATGCTGGGGCATGGCAGCTGGCACGCTTATCGGCAGATGGTCAACGTCAGTGATCTTGAAGAACGCATGTCAGGGCAAGGTGATTGGTGATGTGGTCATTTTCAGAAGAACAATTTGCCTGGTTTGGTTTGACGATTGGTGTGGGCGCTTTCATGCTCTACATGCTGTTCATCATCGGACAGTTGGCTTGGGAATCCAAAGCAGGAAAATTCGGAACTTTCGTGATCTTTTTGGGTCTGGCCTTTGGCATGTTGGGTTTTGTGGCCAAAGGTGTCATTCAATGGCTGATTGATCAGTGAAAAAACCTGTGGATAAAAAATGAACAAACCATGACTTATCCACAGCTTGGTCTCTGTCTGAAAAGTTGTTCATGAATCCACGACAGTCAAAAATCGCACTCACCCACAAGCGGCAAACCTTGCTAAGTGACTGTCATCATTGGATAAAGCATCTTTATCCACAGATGAAGGCGATCCTTATCTACTATGACTAATTAAAGATATAAATCCATAGAAAGATAACAAAAAACGCAGGCACTGTTAAAATTTGTGTCTTTTGCACCTTGATGTGACCATGGCGCTCGTTTCAGAAGATCCCCTCCTGCACTGTTACGACATCAAAAGCGCTGATTTGCCTTTGGTGGCTTTGCTGCTCAAAACCACCGACATCCACAAGGTTTCTCAGGCTTTGGCGCGTCAATTGGCGGAAAGCCCCGGGTTTTTTGACAACGAACCCGTGATCATTGACCTGAGTGGCCTGTCTGCTTCGCAAGACAACACCCTGCAATCTTTGGACCTTTCGGCGCTGATGGGTGTTTTGCGTCAACACAGTTTGATGCCATTGGGCATCAAAGGCGCAGATGCTGCCCTTTTGGACTTGGCCAAGGGTCTGGGCTTGGTCAATGCTTCCGATGCCCGTGTGAAGCGCTCCATGCCCCTTGCTGAGCCTGAACCCCTTGCACCGCCTGTTTTGCAAGCGCCTGTCTTGCCACTGGGCGCATTGGTGATTGATAAACCTTTGCGCTCTGGCCAGCAGGTCTATGCCAAGGGACGTGACTTGGTGATGTTGGCGATGGTTAACCCGGGTGCCGAGGTCATTGCCGATGGCCATGTGCATGTGTATGCCACTTTGAGAGGCAAAGCCATTGCAGGCGCTCGGGGTGATACGCAGGCCCGCATTTTTGCCCAGGTCATGGAACCCGAATTGTTGTCCATTGCCGGTGTTTACCGCACCAGTGAAAATGCACTGCCCAACGATGTGCTTGGCAAAGCCGCCCATGTTTGTCTTCAAACGGGGCCGGAAGGTGACAAATTGTTGATTTCAGCTCTCAAATCCTGATTCTTTATTTGGTCTTAGAAAGTTAAACCATGACAAAAATTGTTGTTGTGACATCTGGCAAAGGCGGCGTGGGCAAAACCACGACCAGTGCAAGTTTTTCAACCGGTTTGGCGATGAAGGGCTTTAAAACAGCCGTCATCGATTTCGATGTCGGTTTGCGCAATCTGGACCTCATCATGGGGTGTGAGCGTCGGGTGGTGTATGACCTGATCAATGTGATTCAAGGTGAAGCCAACCTTAATCAAGCCTTGATCAAAGACAAGCAATGTGAAAACCTTTTTGTGCTTGCCGCCTCACAAACCCGTGACAAAGATGCCTTGTCTCAAGAAGGTGTTGAGAAGGTTTTGAAAGACCTCAGTGCCATGGGTTTTGATTTCATTGTTTGCGATTCGCCTGCGGGCATCGAAACGGGTGCTTTGATGGCCATGCATTTTGCCGATGAGGCTTTGGTGGTGACCAACCCTGAGGTGTCTTCGGTGCGCGATTCGGACCGCATTTTGGGCATGTTGGGCAGCAAGACGCAACGGGCCATTGAAGGCGCTGAGCCCGTCAAGGAACATTTGCTTATCACACGCTACAACCCGCATCGCGTGGAAGAAGGTCAGATGTTGTCTTTGCAGGACATCCAGGACATTTTGCGCATTCCTTTGATTGGCGTGATTCCAGAAAGCGAAAACGTGCTTCAGGCTTCCAACCAGGGCACGCCCGTGATCCATTTGGCCAGTACCGATGTGGCCGAAGCTTACAAGGATGTGATCGAACGCTTTCTCGGTGAAGACAAACCCATGCGCTTCGTTGATGCAGAAAAAGCAGGCTTCTTCAAGCGTTTGTTTGGAGGCAAATAAACCATGTCTTTGCTTTCCTTCCTCTTGGGCGAAAAGAAGCAAACCGCCAATGTGGCCAGAGAGCGTTTGCAAATCATTCTGGCCCACGAACGCAGCGGCCGCAATGCCTCTGAACCCGATTACCTGCCGGACTTACAGCGCGAGTTGGTGGCTGTGATCAGCAAATACATCAAAATCAACATCGAAGACATCAAGGTCAATCTTGAGCGGCAAGACAACCTTGAAGTCCTTGAAGTCAAGATTGAATTGCCAGAATCGCGCTGAAGATCCCCCATTGCCCAAGGCAATGGGGTGTTCAATCAATCTTTGACAAGCGACGCCCACAGGCTGCGTGCTGCTCGAATGTTGCGCTCTTTGACGTGACCAAACCCTTTGATGTTTTCCGGCACCCGTGCCACGCTGACCGCATGCGCATGTGATTCGGCGCTCAAATTGTTCAGCACAGCTTCAATGTGCTGCATGTACTCACGGATCAAGGCGCGTTCAGTCTGACGCTCTTCGGTTTTGCCAAAGTAGTCCAGCTTGGTGCCGCGCAGACCTTTGAGTTTGGCCAGCACCTTGAAGCCCGTCAGCATGATGGGGCCGAACTTTTTCTTGACCAATTCGCCTTGGCTGTTGCGCTTGGACCAAAGCGGTGGGGCCAGGTGGTAGTGGACTTTGAAGTCGCCTTCAAAACTGTTTTGAATGCGTTCCACAAAGCCGGTTTGGGTGTGCAGGCGGGCCACTTCGTACTCGTCCTTGTAGGCCATCAAGCGGTACAGCTGCCGGGCCACGGTGTCGCTCAAAAGTGTTTTGCCCAGCGGGGCTTCGGCCGCTTGCACACGCCCCACGATGCCTTGGTAGAGCAGGGCATACGCTTTGTCCTGGTAATCGGTCAGGCGCGTCATGCGGTCGGCGATCAAATCTTCCAGGGACTCGCGTTTTTTGAACTGGATGACTTGCGAAGGCTGAATGGTTTTCATCAACGCATCGGGCTGGTGCGCGGCATGGCGACCCCATTCAAAAGCGGCCAGGTTGTTTTTGACCTGCACGTCGTTGAGCTCAATGGCCCGCACCAAAGACTCGCGGCGCAAAGGCACCCAACCCTTTTGCCAGGCGTAGCCCAGGATCATGGGGTTCACATAGATCGTGTCGCCCATGAGTTGCTTGGCCAAGGCATCTGCGTCAAAAGCGCCCACGCCATCCACGCCCACCTGTGTGGTGATTTCGGCCACGCATTGTTCGGCCGGGTTTTGCCAGTTGCCGTTTTTCACAAAGGCGGCGGTGGGTGTGCTGTTGCTGTTCAGGGCCACATGGGTGCGGCCAGCGCGCATGCGCAAAGTGGTTTCTTTGGAGGCACTCACGATCGGGTCGCAACCGATGATGAGGTCGGCCGCTGCCATGCTCACGCGGGTGGTGCGGATCTCGTCTTGGCTGTTGGCCACCAGGATGTGGCTCCAGGTGGCACCGCCTTTTTGCGCCAAGCCTGCCGAGTCTTGCGTGACGATGCCTTTGCCCTCCATGTGCGCGGCCATGCCCAGCAGCTGGCCAATGGTGATGACGCCCGTGCCGCCTACACCCGCCACCACCATGCCCCAAGGCTCTTGGATGGTGGGCAAGGTGGGTTCGGGCAGTGCGCCCAGGCTGGCTGGCTGGATGGCCGGGGCAGTCGATGTGGCTTTCTTTTTGAAGGTGCCACCTTCCACGGTGACAAAGCTGGGGCAAAAGCCTTTGAGGCAGCTGGTGTCCTTGTTGCAGGTGCTTTGGTTGATGGTGCGCTTGCGGCCCAAAGGGGTTTCGAGCGGTTCAACCGACAAGCAGTTGGACTGCACACCGCAGTCCCCACAGCCTTCACACACTTCTTCGTTGATCATCACGCGCACGGCGGGGTCGACCATGGTGCCGCGCTTGCGGCGGCGGCGTTTTTCGGTGGCGCAGGTCTGGTCGTAAATGATGACGGTGGTGCCTTTGACTTCACGCATTTCGCGTTGGATGCGGTCGAGTTCATCGCGGTGGAACACACGCACGCCATCGACCAAAGCCACGCCTTCGTATTTTTCGGGCTCGTCGGTCACCACCACGATGCGCTGCGCAGCTTCGGCCTTCATGCTCATGGCGATTTGCACCACGCTGTGACCTTCAGGGCGTTCACCCACTTGCTGGCCGCCCGTCATGGCGACGGCATCGTTGTACAAAATTTTGTAGGTGATGTTCACACCCGAGGCCACGCTCTGGCGCACGGCCAAAATGCCGCTGTGGAAGTAAGTGCCGTCACCGATGTTGGCAAAAATGTGCTGGTCGGTGCAAAAGGGCTGCTGGCCACTCCATGGCACGCCTTCGCCGCCCATCTGGGTGAATCCCGTCGTGCTGCGGTCCATCCAGAGGCTCATAAAGTGGCAGCCGATGCCGGCCATGGCGCGTGAGCCTTCGGGCACCTTGGTGGAGGTGTTGTGTGGGCAGCCGGAGCAAAACCAGGGCGTGCGCTCGGCAGCGGCGCCCAGGGTCAGGGTTTGCAGAGATTTTTCTTTGGCGTCCAGCACAGCCAAGTGCGCGTCGATGCGTGCGGTGGTGTCGGCATCGAGGCCCAGCTTTTTCAAACGCTTGGCAATGGCCCGTGCAATCAAGGCGGGTGTCAGGTCGGCGTTGGCCCGCAGCAAGGTGCGCTCTGTCGGATTGGCCGTTGACCATTCGCCGCCGGAGGTGTCGCCCTCGGCTTCGTCGAATTTGCCCACGATGGTGGGGCGCATGTCGTCGCGCCAGTTGTAGAGCTCTTCTTTGAGTTGGTATTCGATGACCTGGCGCTTTTCTTCGACCACCAAAATCTCGCGCAAGCCGGTGGCGAACTCACGGGTGGTGTGCGATTCAAGGGGCCAGACCACGCCCACTTTGTGCACCCGGATACCCAGGCGTTGGCAGGTGGCGTCGTCCAGACCCAGATCGAGCAGGGCCTGGCGAGTGTCGTTGTAGGCCTTGCCGCTGGCAATCAGGCCGAATCGGTCGTTGGGTCCTTGGATGACGTTGTGGTTGAGCTTGTTGGCGCGGATGTAGGCCAGCGCCGCATACCACTTGTAGTCGAACAAACGCGCTTCTTGCTCCAGTGCGGTGTCTGGCCAGCGGATGTGCACGCCGCCGGGCGGCATCACAAATTCGGGCAGCACGATTTGCACGCGCTCGGGGTCGATGTGCGCGGTGGCACTGGACTCGACAATTTCCTGAATCGTCTTCATGCCCGACCAGATGCCCGCAAAGCGGCTCAGGGCCAAGGCGTGCAAGCCTTGGTCCAGGATGTCTTGCACGCTGGCCGGGAAAAACACGGGCAGGCCGCAGGCTTTGAAGATGTGGTCACTCTGGTGAGCGGCGGTGGAGCTTTTGGCCACATGGTCATCGCCCGCTACGGCCAGCACGCCACCCCAGGGCGTGGTACCCGCCATGTTGGCGTGTTTGAACACGTCCGAGCAGCGGTCCACGCCGGGGCCTTTGCCATACCAGATGCCGAACACGCCATCGAATTTGTTGGTGCCGGGTGGCGCAAAACCCAGTTGCTGGGTGCCCCACAAAGCGGTGGCGGCCAGCTCTTCGTTCACGCCGGGCTGGAACACGATGTGCTGGGCCTTGAGGTGGTCCTTGGCTTTCCACAGCGATTGGTCGTAGCTGCCCAAGGGAGAGCCCCGGTAACCGCTGATGAAGCCGGCCGTGTTTTTGCCCTGCAAGGCGTCGCGTTGGCGCTGCAGCATGGGCAGCTTGACCAGGGCTTGCACGCCGCTCATGAAGGCACGGCCCACATCGAGGCTGTATTTGTCGTCCAGCGTCACGGTTTCCAGCGCCTGGCGAATCGATTCGGGCAAGGGGGCGTTCATGGTCTGTCCTGCGTCTGAAATAGATGGCACAGTGTAGGACGCTCCAGCAGACATGTGCTTGCTTTCGGTGACAGGATTTGCCCTATGATTTGAAAGAATCTTGCTCAAAGAGGCGTATTTTGGAAACACTGGACAAATTCGACTGGGCGATATTGAATGAACTGCAAACCAATGGCCGCCTGACCAATGCGGAGTTGGCGCAGCGGGTCGGTTTATCGGCCGCGCCTTGCTGGCGGCGGGTGCGGGCGCTCGAAGAGTCTGGCGTCATCAAAGGCTACCGGGCTGACATTGACCGCCAGAAGGTGGGCCTGGACGTGTTGGCCTTTGTGCGGCTGGACGCCGAGCGCAACCGTGGTGACATCACACGCCAACTGGAGGAAGCCATCCTCAAAATCCCCGAAGTGGTGTCGTGTCACTACATCAGCGGCACCGGCACCTTTGAGCTGCAGGTGGTCAGCAAGGACCTGAACAGCTTCAGCCAGTTTGCCCGTGATGTGTTGATCAACCTGCCCAATGTGAAAGACCTGCACACCAGTTTTTCGCTGGGCGAGGTCAAGGCCGCTGGGGCCTTGCCTTTGAAGACCTGAGGCAGTGGCGTGGTCAGCAGCGCCCAAGCGAGCCTGGGCCTGAGATCAGCCACGGCTTCTCAGGGGTACAAACCCCGCAGCTCACGCGCTTGCAAGATGCGTGTGCACGCCACGATGAAGGTGGCGGTGCGCAGACTCACCCGGTGTTCGTTGGCCACTTGCCAGATGGCGGCAAAGGCTTCGCGCAGGATGCGCACCAGGCGGGCGTTGATTTCGTCTTCGCTCCAGAAGAAGCTGGAAAAATCCTGCACCCATTCAAAGTAACTGACCGTGACGCCCCCGGCGTTGGCGATCACGTCCGGCACAACCAAGATGCCCCGTTCGTGCAGGATGTCGTCGGCCTCGGGTGTGGTGGGGCCGTTGGCACCTTCGATCACCATGCGGGCCTGGATGAGGTGGGCATTGGCGGCGGTGATTTGTTGCTCGAGCGCGGCGGGCATCAGGATGTCACAAGCCACGCCCCAGAACTGCGCATCGGGCAAGCTGTCGGCATCTTCAAAACCCTCGACGCTGCCATGCTCGCTGACATGGCGCAGCAGGGCGGGCACGTCCAGACCTGCAGCCTTGTAGACGGTGCCGCCGTGGTCCTGAACCGCGACCACTGTGGCCCCGGTCTGGGCAAACAGTTTGGCCGCGATGCCGCCCACATTGCCAAAGCCTTGCACGGCGATGCGGGCTTTTGTAATGTCCAGCCCGATGTGTTGCGCAGCCTCTTGGCCCACGGTGTACACGCCGCGCCCGGTGGCTTCGCGCCGGCCCAAAGAACCGCCCAAGGCAATGGGTTTGCCGGTCACCACGCCTGAGGTGGTGGTGCCTTCGTTCATGGAATAGGTGTCCATCATCCAGGCCATAATCTGCTCGTTGGTGTTCACATCAGGCGCGGGGATGTCTTTGGTGGGACCGATGAGGATGCCGATCTCGCTGGTGTAGCGGCGGGTCAGTCGCTCCAGCTCGCCGCGTGACAGGGTTTTGGGGTCGACCCGGATGCCGCCCTTGGCCCCGCCAAACGGCAGGTTGACGGCGGCGTTTTTGACCGACATCCAGGCCGACAAGGCCATGACTTCAGACAAGGTCACGTCTTGGTGAAAACGCACACCGCCTTTGCCCGGGCCGCGGCTGGTGTTGTGTTGCACACGGTAACCTTCAAAGTGGGCCATGGTGCCGTTGTCCAGTTCAATCGGCACGTCCACGATCAGGGCGCGTTTGGGTCGCTTGAGGGTTTCGACCCAGCGTGACAAGCTGCCCAAATAGGGCGTGACGCGGTCGACTTGCTGCAGGTAAATGCCCCAAGCGCCCAGGTGCTCAGGGTTTAAATAAGAGGGCAATGCATGAGAGCTTGTGGCTGTGTTGCTTGCGGGCGTGTTGGCCATGTTTTGATGCCTTTCGTGAAACTGACGGGTTGTCGGTGTTGCGCATTGTGGAGCCGCCCATGTTGCGCCGTCCAAGGCTGTTTGGCTGTCGGTTCATGCACAGAAGGCATCAACTTGGAGGCGTCAGTCTCCTGCTTGAGGCCGTGCTTGAACCCCGTTTATGGCTGTGCGAACAAACACCCCGCCAAAGACACCTGCCTGTAAAATAAGCAGCTTCAGCCGACCCCGTGGCAGGGCGGCCCACGGCGCAGGCGGCGCCCTTTTTTGGCCTTCATTCAAGGCGGATTTTTCATGCTTTACCCTCAAGAATTCGATGTGATCGTGGTCGGCGGTGGCCATGCCGGAACCGAAGCCGCGCTTGCGGCCGCCCGCATGGGCAGCAAAACACTCTTGCTCAGCCACAACATCGAGACGCTGGGGCAGATGAGCTGCAACCCGTCCATTGGTGGCATTGGCAAGGGCCACCTGGTCAAAGAGGTGGACGCCTTGGGCGGGGCCATGGCGCTGGCCACCGACGAGGGCGGTATCCAGTTCCGCATCCTCAACAGCTCCAAAGGCCCGGCCGTGCGGGCCACCCGCGCGCAGGCCGACCGCATTTTGTACAAAGCCGCCATTCGCCGCATGTTGGAAAACCAGCCCAATCTGTGGCTGTTCCAGCAAGCCGTGGACGACCTGATGGTGGAGGGTGACCGGGTGGTGGGTGCCGTGACGCAAGTCGGTATCCGTTTCCGTTCGCGCACGGTGGTGCTGACGGCGGGCACGTTTTTGGACGGCAAGATCCATGTGGGTTTGCAGAACTATTCGGCGGGCAGGGCCGGTGATCCGCCCGCTGTCAGCTTGTCTGCACGCCTGAAAGAGTTGAAGCTGCCGCAAGGACGTCTGAAGACGGGCACACCACCCCGCTTGGACGGCCGCACCATCGACTTCAGCCAATGCACCGAGCAGCCCGGTGACGGCGTGCCTGGCGGCATGAACCCCGAGGGTGGGGTGCCGGTATTCAGTTTCATGGGCAATGCAGGCATGCACCCGCAGCAAGTGCCGTGCTGGATCACCCACACCAACGAGCGCACACACGACATCATCCGCTCGGGTTTTGACCGCAGCCCCATGTTCACCGGCAAGATCGAGGGCGTCGGCCCGCGTTACTGCCCCAGCGTGGAAGACAAGATCAACCGCTTTGCCGACAAGGACAGCCACCAGATTTTTCTGGAGCCCGAAGGCCTGACCACCCACGAGTATTACCCCAATGGCATCTCGACCAGTCTGCCGTTTGACATCCAGTACGACCTGGTGCGCTCGATGAAGGGCTTGGAAAACTGCCACATCCTGCGCCCTGGCTACGCCATCGAATACGACTACTTTGACCCACGCGCCCTGAAGAACAGCTTTGAGACGCGCCAGATCAACGGCCTGTTCTTTGCGGGGCAGATCAACGGCACCACCGGTTACGAAGAAGCTGCGGCCCAGGGTTTGTTTGCGGGCATCAATGCCGCGCTGCAATGCCGTGGCGAAGCCGCCTGGACGCCTGCACGAGACCAAGCCTATTTGGGTGTGCTGGTGGACGACCTGGTGACCCAGGGCGTGACAGAGCCTTACCGCATGTTCACCAGCCGGGCGGAGTTCCGCCTGCAGTTGCGCGAAGACAATGCCGATGCTCGCCTGACCGAAGTGGGCCGTCAAATGGGTCTGGTGGATGACGCCCGTTGGGACGCCTTCAGCCGCAAACGCGATGCTGTTTCACGTGAAACAGAGCGACTGAAATCCACCTGGGTGAACCCGCGCAACTTGCCAGCGGCCGAGTCTGAGCGGGTGATGGGCAAAGCCATTGAGCACGAGCACAACCTGTTCGACTTGCTGCGCAGACCGAATGTGAGCTATCCGGCGTTGATGTCTTTGGACGGTGGGCGCATGGCCAGCGCCGATGTTTCACGTGAAACGCTGGGTGACCTGAGCCCCTCGGTGATCGAGCAGGTCGAGATCGCCGCCAAGTATTCTGGCTACATTGACCGCCAAAAAGGGGAGGTGGAGCGGGCTGCGTTTTACGAACACCTGCGCCTGCCCGAGAGTCTGGACTACATGAAGGTCTCGGCACTGTCGATCGAAGCTCGTCAGAAGTTGGCCAAACATCGGCCCGAAACACTGGGCCAGGCTTCGCGCATATCGGGCATCACGCCGGCCAGTGTGTCGCTGTTGCTGATTCACCTGAAGAAGGGTGGATTCAAAGGCTTCATGAAAACCGATCCAGAGAGTGTCATCGCATGAGTGTGAATTTGGAACAAGGCTTGCGCTCGGGTGTCGAAGCCTTGGGTTTGGAGTTGTTGGATGGGCAAATTCGGTCTTTGTTGGACTATGTGGCGCTGATCCAAAAGTGGAACAAAGTCTATAACTTGACAGCACTGCGTGACCCGGCCGACATGCTCACTCACCATCTGTTGGACAGTCTGACAGCTGTGGGGCCTTTGACGCGGCACACCCAAGGCAAGGCCCTGCGTGTGCTCGATGTGGGTTCAGGGGGTGGTTTGCCCGGGGTGGTGCTGGCTGTGTGCATGCCCGAGTTGAATGTGAGCTGTGTGGACACGGTAGCCAAAAAAGCCGCGTTTGTGCAGCAAGTGGCCGTGAACCTGAAGCTGCCCAATTTGCGCGGATTGCATGCACGGGTGGAATCGTTGACGGACCCCTATCAGGTCATCTGTTCGCGTGCTTTTGCGTCATTGCCTGACTTCGTCACCTGGTCTCGCTCTGCTTTGGACGAGCGTGGTGTGTGGATGGCCATGAAGGGAAAGCATCCCCAAGATGAGATCGATGCTTTGCCCAGTGATGTGGGCGTGTTTCACGTGGAACCCTTGAAGGTGCCAGGTTTGGACGTTGAGCGCTGCATGATCTGGATGAAGCCTGAAGCATCTGCCCATTGAGGCTTGGCGGTGTCTTTCAACATGATGTGCGTTGAGCCCTGAATTTTGGGATGGCTGGGACAGGGCCCTGCGTCAATCACGGTTGAAAAGTCTGTAGGTGTGGTCATCGGTCATGGTGCCGCGATCACTTCAGAAGGTGTTCAGCGATTGACCCGGCCCTGTGGAGTTTGATTTGCGCGGCTATTTTTGGCGCAGCGCTCCCTGTGGGAGCCCCGCCCTCGGGGCGATGGGTGATGGTCTGTGAGGCTTTCATCGCGACGAGGGCGTCGCTCCTACAAAATGAGGGAGCCCCGCCCCCGGGGCGATAGGTGGTGGTCTGCGAGGCTCTATCGCGACGAGGGCGTCGCTCCTAGTGCGCCCGTGAAGGCGCGTACACAGCATGGTGAGAGTCCATGTCGGGGTAAGCCAAGGCCCCGTAGTCGAAGGTAACTGCGTCGCTGCGAAGCGGGGTGGAGAGCAACCGGAGGCGAACTGGCGGTGCGCAGTAAAGCGAACTCGATTCGGCAGGGAGTGGCGGCGAGCTGGCTGGGAGAAGGCGAAGCCTGAAACACATCGCATGCGTTGTTTTGGTGGATAAAACGACATGCGGGCCACCCATGTGGTTGGAGGCGCAACGTCAGGAAGTGTGCGTGAGATAAGCGGGGAGAGCTGTGGCCCGAGGTGACGGGCTGCAGCAGTCAGAGCCATCGTAGTAGCGATGGGCTGCCAGAGCAGACAGGGCCAAACTGCACCGGAAACGGTGTGGGCAAACGAGAGTTTGCAATGACCGGGGTGCGCCCCTTGAGCCTAAACCGAGCAGACGGCAGCCTGAGAAATGCGGAGTAGGAAAGCCGCACGAGCCAAGGGTGGCAGGAAAGTGGATACGAAAAGGACAGAGATGAACGAGAGCGAAAGCGAAACGGTGGCAGTGCCTCTTAGGGCTAAACAAGCCGAGTCAGACCCTGCCCAATGGGCATGGGTGGACCGTGAAGTCTGGACGGATCGTATGTTGGCGGCGCTGGGCAACGGCGTCAAAGGAAACAAGTGGTTCAGTTTGATCGACAAGGTTTACCGGCTGAGCACCTTGCAAGCGGCTTGGCAACAAGTCCAAGGGAACAAAGGGTCAGCGGGGATAGATTGGCAAAGCATAGAAGGATTTGCGGCGCATGAAGCGCGGTACCTGAGTGAGCTGTGCCGACAACTGGAGCAAGGAGAGTACAGGCCCCAAGCGGTGCGGCGGGTAGAGATACCCAAAGCGGGCGGTAAAACGCGGCCCTTGGGCATCCCGACG
>NZ_CXON01000009.1:0-141993 GCF_001269405.1 Limnohabitans sp. 2KL-3 | reverse complement strand
GGGGGGCCACGGACAANAAAGCCATACCGTTGCGGACCACGCAGACAACAGACAAAACGCCAAAACACGAGAGAGCCAAGACATGAGCACAGAAGCGACCCTGATCAAACAACACCTGATCGACCCGGAAATCTGCATCCGCTGCAACACCTGCGAAGCGATCTGCCCCGTGGGTGCCATCACCCACGACTCGCTCAACTACGTGGTCAAGGCCGATGTCTGCAACGGTTGCATGGACTGCATCTCGCCATGCCCCACCGGCTCGATTGACAACTGGCGCATGGTGCCCAAGGCCAAGGCCTACAGCATCGAAGAACAACTCAAGTGGTACGACCTGCCCGCTGAACTGAGCGCCGAAGAACTGGCTGAGGCCGGTGGCCTTGCGGGTGCTGCCCAAGAGGAAGCCCAAGCCGCTGTTCAATCTGCTGCCTCTTCGTCGTCGGTCGCCAGCACCCCCACCGCCTCGGGTTTCAATTCTGCCCAGTTCGGCGCGACCATACCGCCCTGGTCGGCCGCACACGCCTACACCAACCTGTATGGTCCCAAGGCCGCTGAGAAAACCATCACCGCCACCGTCACAGGAAACCTGCGCGTGACCGAAGTGGGTCAACAAGCAGGTCAGCAAGACTACGACACGCACCACATCGTGCTCGACTTTGGCAGCATGCCCTTTCCGGTGCTCGAAGGCCAGTCGATCGGCATCATCCCTCCGGGTGTGGATGCCAACGGCAAGCCTCACCATGCCCGCCAATACTCGATCGCCAGCCCACGCAATGGCGAGCGCCCTGGTCACAACAACCTGTCGCTGACCATCAAACGCGTGCTCGAAGACCACGACGGCCAACCCGTGCGCGGCGTGGCTTCCAACTTCATGTGCGACTTGAATGTGGGTGAAAAAGTGCAGGTGATTGGGCCGTTTGGCGCGAGCTTCCTCATGCCCAACCACCCCAAGAGCCACATCGTCATGATCTGCACCGGCACCGGCTCTGCGCCCATGCGGGCCATGACCGAATGGCGTCGCCGCCTGCGGGCCAGTGGCAAGTTCGAGGGCGGCAAACTCATGCTGTTCTTTGGCGCACGCACCCCGGCAGAGCTGCCGTACTTTGGGCCACTGAACAACCTGCCCAAAGACTTCATTGACATCGAGTTTGCTTTTTCGCGTGAAGTGGGCAAGACCAAACGCTACGTTCAGGACGCCATGCGCGACCGTGCTGCCGACATCGCTGCACAACTCAAGGACCCCAATACCTGCTTTTATGTGTGCGGGCTCAAAAGCATGGAAGAGGGCGTGGTCATGGCCCTGCGCGACATCGCGCAAAATGCTGGACTCGATTGGGACAGCATCGGTGCGGCCCTCAAAAAAGAAGGCCGTCTGCACCTTGAAACCTATTGATCCCAGCAGAAACTGTGCGCTTCGCGGTCATGTCGGGGCTGAAGCCGCCGACCTACAAATCAGCGCACTTGTCTCTTGTAGGTCGGTGGCTTCAGCCCCGACAACGCACACTCGATCATGGCAACGATGAATTTTCCAACGGATGTGACCCCTTCGCATGCAGACCGATTCCATTTCTGAAACACGTATCGGATTGAATGCACTGCGCGAGCAACTGCGTCAACCCCGCAAGCAGCTCAAAGGCCGTCAGGTCATGCCCGAGGCCCGTGCCGAGGTGCAGGCCTTGATCGGTTTGCCACCTGCTGATGGTCACCGCCGAGACCTGCTCATCGAGCACCTGCACAAACTGAACGACCATTTCCATGGTTTGTTCGAGCGCCACATGGTTGCGCTGGCCGCCGAGATGCGTCTGCCCGTGGTCGAGGTGTTCGAGGTCGCATCGTTCTATCACCACTTCGAGATTCTGAAAGACACCCAAACCGCCCCACGCATCACCGTACGGGTGTGTGACAGCCTGAGCTGCAGCCTGGCCGGCAGCGACAGTTTGCTGCGCCAATTGCAGCGTGATTTGCTGGACGTTCAAGTCGTGCCTGTGCCGTGTTTGGGCCGCTGCGAGCAGGCCCCGGCCGCGCAGGTCGGTCAGCAGGCTGTGGCGCATGCCACCTTTGAAGCTGTGACGCAGCGTGTGGCCCATCACCAGACCGAGCCCAACCCACTTCCCGGCGCAATCCGGCTGGCGGCTTATCGGCAAGCGGGTGGTTACCAGTTGGCGCAGCAGATCGCGGCCGGACAAAAAGACCACGAATCGGTCATCCAGTGCTTGGAATCTTCCGGCCTGCGCGGCCTGGGCGGCGCGGGTTTTCCAGCCGGACGCAAATGGCGCATCGTGCGCAGCCAGCCCGGTCCACGCCTGATGGCGGTCAACATCGACGAGGGCGAGCCCGGCACCTTCAAGGACCGCACCTGCCTGGAAGCCGACCCGCACCGTTTTCTGGAAGGAGTGCTGATCGCCGCCAGCGTGGTGGGCTGCGAGGCGGTCTACATTTATTTGCGCGACGAGTACCACGAAGCGCGTGTCTTGTTGACCCAAGAATTGGCCGCTTTGCAGGCCAACCCGCCTTGCGCCTTGCCACGCATTGAGTTGCGCCGGGGCGCGGGCGCTTACATCTGCGGCGAAGAGTCGGCCATGATCGAAAGCATCGAAGGCAAACGGGGTGAGCCGCGCATGCGCCCGCCTTACATCGCCGAGGTGGGCCTGTTTGGCCGCCCGACGCTGGAGCACAACTTTGAGACCCTGTTTTGGGTGCGCGAACTGATCGAGCAGGGCGCGGACAGTTTTGCATCGCATGGACGTCACGGCCGCAAGGGCCTGCGCCGTTTCAGCGTCAGCGGGCGTGTCAAGCACCCGGGCGTGAAACTCGCGCCTGCGGGCATCACGCTGCGCGAATTGGTTGATGAATACTGCGGCGGCATGGCCGAGGGGCATACGCTGTACGCTTATTTGCCCGGCGGTGCGAGTGGCGGCATCTTGCCCGAGCGCTTGGCCGATGTGCCGCTGGACTTTGACACCCTGCAGCCGTACGGCTGCTTCATCGGTTCGGCCGCCGTGATGGTGCTGAGCCAACACGACAGCGCCCGCGAAGCGGCCCTGAATGTGATGCGCTTTTTTGCGCACGAAAGCTGCGGCCAGTGCACGCCCTGCCGCGTGGGCACCGACAAGGCTGCGCAGCTCATGGCAGCCCCAGTGTGGGATGCCGATACCTTGCAAGATTTGGCGCAGGTCATGGGTGACGCGTCGATTTGCGGCCTGGGCCAAGCGGCACCGAATCCGATCCGGTGTGTGCTCAATGACTTTCCGCATGAAGTGGGGATGCAGACATGATGCTGTGTAGGAGCGACGCCCCCGTCGCGAGCAAGCAAGGGTTCATCGCGGCGAGGGCACCTCTCCCACAGGGAGAGTCGATCTCTTGCAGGAGCGACGCCCCCGTCGCGAACAAGCAAGGGTTCAACGCGGCGAGGGCACCGCTCCCACAGGGTGAGTGGGTCTCTTGCAGGAGCGACGCCCCCGTCGCGAACAAGCAAGGGTTCACCGCGGCGAGGGCGCCGCTCCCACAGGGAGAGTCGATCTCTTGTAGGAGCGACGCCCCCGTCGCGAACAAGCAAGGGTTCACCGCGGCGAGGGCGCCGCTCCCACAGGGAGAGTCGATCTCTTGTAGGAGCGACGCCCCCGTCGCGAACAAGCAAGGGTTCATCGTGGCAAAGACGTCGCTCTCACAGGCGGGGGCCTCTGCATGAACACGGTTGCATTCACCCTCAACGGCCAAATGGTTGAAGCGTCTGCTGGAAAAAGCATTTTCAACATTGCCAAAGAATTGGGCATTGCCATTCCCCATCTGTGTCACAAAGAGGGCCTGGCACCCGACGGCAACTGCCGCGCTTGCGTGGTCGAGGTGGCCGGTGAACGGACATTGGCCCCCAGCTGCTGCCGCAGCGCCACGCCCGGCATGCAGGTGCAAACAAACAGCGAACGCGCGGTCAAAAGCCAGAAGATGGTGCTGGAGATGCTGCTGGCCGACTTGCCCGAGCAGGGCCACAAGTGGCTCGATGACCGCGCCGAGGCCCCACACGGCGAACTGAGCCAATGGGCCGAGCACCATGGCGTACAGGTCCGCCCGCAACTGGCGGCCCTGCGTCGCGAAGCCGTGCCCGCCGATGTGTCGCACCCGGCCATGGCCGTGAACTTGGACACCTGCATCCAGTGCAACCGCTGCCAACGCGCCTGCCGTGATCTGCAGGTGAACGACGTGATTGGCTTGGCATTTAGGGGCGCGCACACCCAAGTGGTGTTCGACCTGGCCGACCCCATGGGCGGCAGCTCGTGTGTGGGTTGTGGCGAATGTGTGCAGGCTTGCCCCACAGGCGCACTCATGCCCAAGAGCCACATGGGGCCGCAAACCGTGGACCGCGAAGTCGATTCGGTGTGTCCGTTTTGCGGCGTGGGTTGTCTGGTCACCTACCAGGTGCGCGATGAAAAAATCATCAGCGTCCAAGGCCGCGAAGGCCCGGCCAATGAAGGCCGCCTGTGCGTCAAGGGCCGTTTTGGCATGGATTACATCCACAGCCCGGACCGCATCACGATGCCGCTGATCCGCAAGGCGGGCGTGGCCAAAGACCTGGACCTGATCGATGGCCACACCGACTGGCGCGAAGTCTTCCGCGAAGCATCGTGGGAGGAAGCGCTGGACCTGGCCACCCAGCCGTTGAACACGCTTCGCCAGCAACACGGCCCCAAATCGCTCGCCGGTTTCGGCTCGGCCAAGGGCAGCAACGAAGAAGCCTATTTGTTCCAGAAGCTGGTGCGTACTGGCTTTGGCAGCAACAACGTGGACCACTGCACCCGCTTGTGCCACGCGTCCAGCGTGGCCGCACTTTTGGAAGGCGTGGGCTCGGGCGCAGTCAGCAACCCGGTGCGCGATGTCGAGCATTCCGACCTGATCATCGTGATCGGCTCCAACCCCACCAGCAACCACCCGGTGGCCGCCACTTGGATGAAAAACGCGGCCCAGAGCGGCACCCGCATCGTGCTGGCCGACCCGCGCATCACCGACATCGGTCGCCACAGTTGGCGCAACTTGCAGTTCAAGGCCGACACCGATGTGGCCATGCTCAACGCCATGCTGCACGTCATCGTCACCGAGAACCTGTGCGATGAGACTTTCTTGCGCGAGCGTGCCGACAACGTGGCCGAACTCAAGGCCCATGTGCAGGACTTCACGCCCGAGGCCATGAGCGCGGTTTGCGGCATTCCGGCCGACACCCTCCGCGAAGTGGCCCGTGCCTATGCCAGCGCCAAAGCCGCCATGATTTTGTGGGGTATGGGCGTGAGCCAGCATGTGCACGGCACCGACAACGTGCGCTGCCTGATTGCGCTGGCCAGCATCACCGGCCAGATCGGCCGCCCCGGCACCGGCCTGCACCCGCTGCGTGGCCAAAACAACGTGCAAGGCGCGAGCGACGCGGGCCTGATCCCGATGATGTACCCCAACTACCAGCGCGTGAGCGACAAGTCGGCGCACGACTGGTTTGAGAAATTTTGGGACACGCAACTCGACGACCAGCCCGGCTACACCGTGGTCGAGATCATGCACAAGGCCCTCGCGCCAGACACCGACCCGCACAAGGTGCGCGGCATGTACATCATGGGCGAAAACCCCGCGATGAGCGACCCGGATCTGAACCACGCGCGCCACGCGCTGGCCAGCTTACAGCACCTGGTGGTGCAAGACATCTTCTTGACCGAAACCGCCTGGTTGGCCGATGTGGTGCTGCCCGCCAGCGCCTGGCCCGAGAAAACCGGCACCGTGAGCAACACCGACCGCACGGTGCAAATGGGCCGCCAGGCCGTGTTGCCACCCGGCGATGCGAAACCCGATTTGTGGATCATCCAGCAGATCGCCCAGCGTTTGGGCCTGAATTGGTCTTATGCAGGCGAGCACGAGGGCGTGGCTGCGGTGTACGAAGAAATGCGCCAGGCCATGGCCCCGGCCATTGGCGGCATCGACTGGGCGCGTCTGAATGCGGGCTCGGTCACTTACCCTTGCGTGAGCGCCGAGGACCCGGGTCAGCCCATCGTTTTTCATGACCACTTTCCCACCCCCGATGGCCGTGTGAAGTTGGTGCCTGTTGATCTGATTTTGGCGGCCGAGCGGCCCGATGTCGATTACCCCTTTGTGCTCATCACCGGGCGTCAGCTGGAGCACTGGCACACGGGCAGCATGACGCGACGTGCCACAGTGCTCGATGCCTTGGAGCCTGCGGCCACGGCCTCCATGCACGGTGCCGACATGGATCGATTGGGTTTGGAGCCTGGCCAGCGCATCCAGGTGCGTTCGCGCCGGGGTGAGGTGAGCCTGCAAGTCAGGCAAGACAACGGCACCCCTTTGGGCGCTGTGTTCATGCCTTTTGCCTACCAAGAGGCAGCAGCCAATTTGTTGACCCATGCGGCTTTGGACCCGTTTGGCAAAATTCCGGAATTTAAATACTGCGCTGTTCAAGTCCAAGGTATTAACTCCCAGAAAGCATAATCCCGGGTGTCATGAACCGGCAGGGCAAGGACTTGGGGCCTGCTGTCGGGGTGTACCACTCACAAGGCCAGGGAGGCCGCTTTGAATCTGAACATGCAAACCGTCTTCTGGATGGATGCGTTTTTGTACCTGATGCTGTATGCGGCCATTTGGTATGGATTGGCCCGCTATCGCAGCCCCAAGGTGGTGCTTTGGAGTGTTTCTGGCATTGCCAGTGCCGTGGGCTTGTGCGTGCTGGGCAGCCGAGGCTGGATCTCCTACAGCTTGATTGTGGTGCTGGGGCAGTTTTTGATGGCTGCAGGCAATTGGGGCCGCCAAATCGCCTTGCGTTCCTTGGACGGGCCGCCTTCAAGGCGTTGGATGGTGTGGTCGGGTTTTGCCAACGTGGCGTATCTGGGGCTGAGCTATGGCTTGCATTTCTCGGGTGCCCCCGAGAGCACCATCGTGTTGCTGTTTTATGCTTATTACAGCGTCAACTGTGCCGATTACTGCTGGTCAGGCCGACGCGTGGGGCAGACCCATGACGCCATCGGGGCCAATGCGGTTTATTGGGCGGGTTGGGTGCTGGTGTCGACGCTGGGTCTCAAAACTTTGGCGCTGCTGACGGGTTGGGGTGCGACCGATTTGTATGAAGTCACTTGGGACAATTTTGTTGTGTTCATTGGCCAGTTCGTGGCCTTGATCATGCTCAACGTGGGTTTCATGCAGATTTACATCGAGAAACACCACCGCGCCAAAATCGAGGTTGAAAAAAAGCTGGCCAGTGAGCAAGAACGCGCGGTGATGGCGCAACAGCATTCGCAGACCCTGGGTGTCTTGTTGCTTGAACGCGATGAAATCATCCGCCAGCTCACCTTGTCCAACAAAAGCGCCGGTATGGGGGCCTTGGTGGCGAGTTTCGCCCACGAGCTCAATCAGCCACTGACGGCCATTTTGCTGCATGCAGAGTTGCTGCAAAGCAAACTGGCCCGTGTCCCGAATGAGCCGCCTGTGAGCGATTTGCCCATTATGAGGTCGGTGGCCGATTGCATCGTCAGCGACACGCAGCGCTCAGCCAGCATCATTCGTAAATTGCGTAATTTGTTTCGTTTGAGCAAGGGAGAGAAAGTCGACATGCGTGTGGACCAGTTGGTCCGGGAGGTGGCTGATTTGTTGCAACCTCAAATGCAAGCGTCCGGAATTTTGATGAACACAGACCTCTCATCCGAATTGCGCTTTCATGGCGATGCCACCCAACTGCAGCAGGTGGTGCTGAATTTGCTCAGCAACGCCATGGATGCCTTGATCGAAAAACGGCCCCGCTACCCCCAACTGAAAGTGTGGGGGTACGAACAGGAGGGCTTTTTGGAGCTGCATGTCGATGACAACGGCAAAGGCATTCCAGTGGAGCTGCAAGATGAAGTGTTCAGCTTGTTCAAAACCTCCAAGTCGCAGGGCATGGGGGTTGGTTTGTGGCTCAGCCGGTCCATTGTTGAGTCACACGGTGGTCAGCTCAGTTTCAAATCCGAGCCTGGCAGGGGCACGGTTTTTACAATGCGATTACCCTGCAGCCCTGTTCCTATTGCCTCCTGAAAAAGCCCTTCATGTCCGTTCATGTCCTGTCCGAAGTCGCCATTTTGATGCGCCGCGAGCCTGTCCAAGGGCCCATGGCCCGTTGGCAGTCTCACCGTTGGGTGTTGGCCGATGTGGTGCCGCAAGAAAGCGGTTTTGGCACCGAGCCACGCTGCCTGCGCCTGACCGATGAAGAGGCTTTGTGGCTCTATCCGCAGTGGTCGCTGGAGTTGTTTTCGGACGATGCAGAAGGCTATTGGTTGAACCACAGCTCGCCCACGCCTTGCTTTTTTGTGATGTGGCGCTTGGAAGCCTCAGATGACCAAGAGCCTCGTGCTGTGCCTCAGTCTGTGAGCCTGAGTTACCACGATGCAGGCCGTTGGCTCGATGCGCAAGAAACTGTGGAAACTGTGCCCGCTTCGCCCGAAGTTGTGGCTCGCCTGCAGGCTTTTACCGAGGCGTTTTATGTGCCTGAGGTCAAGCGGCGTCAGCGCCCGCAAAGTTTTCAAGGCCTCACCGACCGTTTTGGGCAGCCCGCTTCGGTCAGTACCCAAGACAAGCGCAAAGGTCCAGGCGGTGGCGGCCGTGCAGGCTTGGATGCCGGGGGTAAGGCATGACCGAGCCTTTTTTCAGCCGTTGGTCCAAGCGCAAGCAAGCACTGGCCCAAGGCTTGCCTGTGGCAGAACCCGAGCCATCCAAACCCACCCCAGCCAGGCCCGTCCAGCCACCCGTCGCCCCTGTGCTCAAGGCCCGTGAAGGCCAGCCGGATCGCGTGCACAACGACGCCCACGCGCCTGAGACTGAGCAGGGGGCCATCCCCGAGCTGCCCAGCCTGGAGGATGCAAGGGCCTTGACGCCCAAGTCAGACTTTCGGCCCTTCATGCAGCAAGGTGTGGCCAGCGATGTGCGCAACGCAGCGGTCAAAAAACTCTTCACCGACCCGCACTTCAACGTGATGGACGGTCTGGACATCTACATCGGCGACTACAACACGCCGGACCCCATGCCTGCGGGCATGTTGCAAAAAATGGTGGGTGCGCAACTGCTGGGTTTGCTGGACAAACCCGATGTAGCAGTCACGCCCACTGTGGGCAGCGTCGATGCCGTGTGGCCTGGCGGGAGCCCTGCTGCAGGCCTTGGTGAAAACCCTGATCAAAGTCCCGCTGCGCCGGAAGGCTCGCCAGTTGTGGCACAGTCGCCGCCTTCCCTGCCCGATTCGGCAGGACCGGCCAGCCCCATGCTGCAGCCCCTTGTCAACGCACCCCCAGAACATGACCACCCTGATTTGCAACTGCAACCAAACCATGCCCCTGCAAGCCCAAGCCCTGGGCCAAGCACTGGGTGAAGACCTGACGCTGCACACCACCTTGTGCCGCCGCGAGGCCGGGCAATTCCAGAAAGCCGTGAAAACCGGCGAGACCGTGGTGGTGGCCTGCACCCAAGAAAAGCGTTTGTTCAGTGAACTGGCCGAGCAAACCGAAGGCGCGATTTCCCCGATTCGTTTTGTCAACATCCGCGAGACCGGCGGCTGGGGCAAAGAGGCCCAATACGCCACCCCCAAAATGGCCGCCTTGCTGGCCGCAGCCCGCCTGCCCGAGCCCGAGCCAGTGCCCACTGTCACTTACAAAAGCGAAGGCCGCGTGCTCATCATCGGTGCTGTAGACGCCGCAGAACGCGCCGCCAGCTTTTTGGCCGACGCGATGCAGGTCACGATTTTTGCGCAAGGCCCCGGCAACGCAGGAGGCGGCCAAGAGCGGCGCTTTCCGGTCGTGGCCGGACGCTTGCAAGGCCTCAAAGGCTGGTTGGGGGCGTTTGAGGTGTCGTGGGACGCGAGCAACCCGATCGACTTGGATCTGTGCACCCGCTGCAACGCCTGCGTGGCCGCTTGCCCCGAGCAGGCCATTGGCCTCGATTACCAGGTGGACCTGTCGCGTTGCACCTCGCACCGCGACTGCGTGAAGGTGTGCGAAGCGGCTGGTGCTATCGACTTCAGCCGTGACGCCCGCCCACAAACCGAGCGCTTTGATGTGGTGCTGGACCTGCGCGGCGATCAAGCATCGCCCACATTCACCACGCATGCCTTGCCCCAGGGTTACTTCCGCTGGGACGGGCAAGACCTGCCAACCTTGCTCAAAGTGCGCGAACTGGTGGGCGAGTTTGAAAAGCCCCGCTTTTTTGCCTACAAACAAAAGCTCTGCGCCCACAGCCGCAACGAGCAAGTGGGCTGCAGCGCCTGCATCGACATCTGCTCGGCCGAGGCCGTGCGCTCGGACAAAAGCCGCCAGCAAATTGTGGTCAATCCCAACCTCTGCGTGGGCTGCGGCGCATGCACCACGGCTTGCCCCACGGGTGCGCTGACCTACGCTTACCCGCGCCCGGCAGAGCAGGGCGCCAAGATCCGCGCACTGCTGTCTGCCTTCCAGGCCGCTGGCGGGCGCGATGCCGCGCTGCTGCTGCACAGCCAGGAAAAAGGCCAGGCCCTGATCGACGAGTTGGGCCGGGGTGCGCAGCTGGGCGTCATGCAAGGCGTGCCGGCCCGGGTGATGCCTGTGGCGCTGTGGCACACGGCCAGTGTGGGCATGGAGCTGTGGCTCTCGGCTGTGGCCTATGGCGCACGCCAGGTCATGGTGCTGCTCACTGCCGAAGAAGCGCCGCAATACCGCGCCGCGCTCATGGAACAAATGGCCGTGGCCCAAAGCCTGCTCAATGGCCTGGGCTACTCTGGCGTGCATTTCCAGCTGATCGAGGCCAAAACCGCCACGGCTTTGGACGGCGATCTGCAGCGCCTGTGCGCCCGCAGCCTCAAGGCCGCCAGCCTGCCCACTGGCCCGGCCACCGCCGCCCGTCACGCGGTGCAGGCCGAAAAGCGCAGCAACCTGGAGCTGGTCATCGACCACCTGATGGCCCAGTCACCCGTCATGGCCATGGACGAGGCCAGCCGCCCCAAGGCGCTCGATTTGCCAGCGGCCGGTTCCCCCTTGGGCACTATCGTGGTCGATGGCAGCAAGTGCACGCTGTGCATCAGCTGCGTGGGCGCATGCCCTTCGTCGGCCTTGCAAGACAACCCGTTGCAGCCCGAGATTCGCTTCATCGAGAAAAATTGCGTGCAGTGCGGTCTGTGCGCCAAGACCTGCCCCGAAAACGCCATCACCTTGCAGCCGCGCCTGTCGCTGCTGCCCGAGCGCACGCAAACGCGTGTTTTGCACGGCAGCCCACCCTATGCCTGCATCCGCTGCAGCAAACCGTTTGGCACACTCAAAGGCATCGAAGCCATGCTCGGCCGTCTGGCCGGGCACAGCATGTTCCAGGGTGCGGCTCTGGAACGCCTGAAGATGTGCGGCGATTGCCGCGTCATCGACATGTTCACCGACGAGAAGCAGGTGCGCATCACCGACGGTCAGTTGCCCCCCAAAACCCGATAAATTGTTGCCATGAGCCAAGACCTGAACCTGTCCGCCAGCAGCCACGCGCTGGACGAAGAAACCGCCCGAGCCGAGATTTACGGCTTGTTGTCTCAGCTCTATTACGCCGCGCCCAGTGCCGAACTGCTGGGCCAGCTGCAAGTGGCGGTGACCGAAGCGCCCGATGCGGGGGGCTTTTTGGAAGAGCCCTGGCGCGAGCTGGTGGCCAGCGCACGCAGCCTGAGCCAGGCGCTGATCGCATCCGAATACAACAGCTTGTTTGGCGGTGTGGGCAAGCCCGAGGTGTATTTGTTCGGCTCGCACTACCTGAGTGGTTTTTTGAACGAAAAGCCCTTGGTGCGCCTGCGTGACGACTTGGCCGAACTGGGCTTGGGCCGAAGCGAAGGCATGTCAGAAACCGAAGACCATGTGGCTTATGTGTTCGAGGTCATGCGTTTTTTGATCGCAGGCGACGATGTGGCGGTGTCCAACTTGACCCGTCAGCAGGCGTTTTTTAACCAACATGTGCAATCGTGGTTGCCCGCCTTGTGCCAAGTGTTGCAGTCACAGCCCCGTGCTGTTTTTTATGCTCGCTTGGCCGCTTTTACCGAAGCTTTCATCAGCGTGGAGTCGCAGGGGTTTGATTTGGTGGTTTGATTGAAAATTTTTAGAGTTCGAAGTGAAAAAAATGACGGGTCATTTGCGGGTTTTTACTTAGAAGTCTCAGGCAGGCAACTTGGATAATGGTGACTAAGCGGTAACTTTTCACGCTTAAAAGTTTCACAACCATTGGAGACCTCCTTGACCGAAGCCAAAACCCCACGTCGTCGCAACCTCCTGAAGGGCGCAGCTGTCGCCGCAGGTGCCATTTCCGCGCCCATGATCGCCAAGGCCCAAACAGGCCCGATCTCCATGCGCTGGCAGAGCACTTGGCCTGCCAAGGACATCTTCCACGAGTACGCCTTGGACTACGCCAAGAAGGTCAACGACATGACCGGTGGCGATCTGAAGATCGAAGTGTTGCCCGCTGGCGCTGTGGTGCCTGCATTCGGTTTGCTCGAAGCTGTGTCCAAAGGCACTTTGGACGGCGGTCACGGCGTGTTGGGTTACCACTACGGCAAGCAAAATGCCTTGGCCCTGTGGAGCTCCGGACCAGCCTTCGGCATGGACGCCAACATGATCCTGGCTTGGCACAAGTACGGTGGTGGTGCTGAGTTGTTGGCCAAGTTGTACGCCTCCATTGGCGGCAACGTTCAGTCCTTCCTCTACGGTCCCATGTCGACTCAGCCTTTCGGTTGGTTCAAAAAGCCAATCACCAAGACAGCTGATTTGAAAGGCCTGAAGTTCCGTACCAACGGTTTGGCGATTGACTTGTTCACCGCCATGGGCGCAGCTGTGAACGCCTTGCCAGGCGGCGAGATCGTGCCTGCGATGGATCGCGGTCTGCTCGACGGTGCCGAATTCAACAACGCCACGTCTGACCGTCTGTTGGGCTTCCCGGACGTCTCCAAAGTCTGCATGCTGCAAAGCTATCACCAGAGTGCTGAGACTTTCGAGATCATGTTCAACAAGACCAAGTACGACGCGCTGCCAGCCAAGCTGAAGGCCGTGATCTCTATCGCCACTGAAGCGGCATCTGCCGACATGTCTTGGAAAGCCATCGACCGTTACTCCAAGGATTACGTCGAGCTGCAGACCAAAGACAAGGTCAAGTTCTTCAAGACGCCTGATGCGATCTTGCAAGAGCAGTTGAAGGTGTGGACAGAAATTCTGGAGAAGAAATCTGCAGAAAATCCGATCTTCAAAGAAGTGGTTGCCTCTCAGAAAGCATTCGCTGTTCGTGCAGTGAAGTGGGATCAAGACACCAACATCAGCCGTCGCATGGCTGTGAATCATTTCTTCGGCGCCAAAAAAGCTTAATTCTTTGGTTTGATTTATTTCAGCCATCCGGCCTGCCGGATGGCTGATTCATTTGTGTGGTTCCTTTATGCAAGCCCTGCTGCTCTTCATTGACAAAGTCAGTACATGGATTGGCCAGTTTTTTTCTTGGCTGATTGTGGCGTTGACCTTGATGATTTCTTGGGAAGTTTTCTCCCGTTACGTGCTGGACAGCCCCCACTCATGGGCTTTTGATGTGATGAGCATGATGTATGGCACGCTGTTCATGATGGCTGGTGCTTACACCTTGTCCAAGAACGGCCATGTGCGTGGTGACGTGCTGTATGGTTTTTTCCCGCCACGCCTGCAAGCTTGGTTGGACTTGGCGCTCTATATTTTGTTTTTCATTCCGGGCGTGGTGGCATTGGCTTATGCGGGCTATGGCTTTGCGGCCGAATCTTGGGCCATCAACGAACACTCCAACATCACAGCGGATGGTCCGCCTGTGTACCCTTTCAAAACCATCTTGCCTCTGGCCGGCGCTTTCTTGCTGGCTCAGGGCTTGGTTGAAATCGTGCGTTGCATCGTCTGCATCAAACAAGGCGAATGGCCCAAGCGTGGCGATGACGTGGACGAAGTTGACGTCGAAAAACTCAAGGAAATGGTCAACGTGAAAGACGAAGACATCGCCAAACTGGGCGAACTGGCGACTGCGAAGGGAATTCAAAAATGAAAAAAGAAGTCTGGTTTGGCCTGACGATCATGGCCATGGTCGTCTTGGCGGCCTTTGTGTTGTTGCCTTCACCCGCTGAGATGACCAATGGTCATCTGGGTCTGTTGATGTTGGCTTTGGTGGTGGTGGCGATCATGTTGGGTTTCCCAACCGCTTTCACCTTGATGGGCATGGGCATGATCTTCGCGTGGATCGCCTACAAAAGCCAAAACCCCGATTTGGCGGTTCAGCAAACGCTGGACCTGATGGTTCAGCGTGCATATTCGGTCATGTCCAACGACGTGCTGATCTCGATTCCCTTGTTTGTGTTCATGGGTTATCTGATTGAACGCGCCAACCTGATCGAAAAGCTCTTCAAGAGCATGCACTTGGCCATGGCCCGTTTGCCCGGCTCTTTGGCGGTGGCCACCATCGTGACCTGCGCCATTTTCGCCACCGCCACCGGCATCGTGGGTGCGGTGGTCACGCTCATGGGCTTGCTGGCGCTGCCCGCCATGCTGCGGGCGGGTTACAGCGTTCAGCTGTCGGCGGGTGCCATCACTGCAGGCGGTTGTTTGGGTATTTTGATCCCCCCCTCGGTGATGTTGATTGTTTATGGTGCAACAGCTGGCGTGTCGGTGGTCAAGCTGTATGCCGGAGCATTTTTCCCAGGCATCATGTTGGCCACTTTGTATGTGCTTTACGTGGTCATCATTGCGAAATGGAAACCGCACATGGCACCGCCCATGTCGGCCGAAGACCGCATCGTGCCTTTGCCTGCTTTTGCACAAGTGGTGTCCAAAGACATCAGCAGCACGGTCTTGCCTGGCCTGATCGGTGCCATCAAAGGCAAACGCAATGCGGCTGTGCCCATGCGTGACCTGCTCAATCACCTGGTGATTGCTTTGCTGCCACTTTTGGCCGTGGCCGCGATCATGGGCACCATTTACTTCAAAGTCACTGCACCATTGCCCGTCGAGACGGTCGACGGTGTGGTGGCCATGGGTGGGGAGTTGTCGGATTCCACAGACAGTGCCGAAGAAAGCGAAAGCATCAGCGGCTTGTCTGAGCCTGAAGAAGATGGCTTGAAGCAGCCTCCCGGAACCGAAGCTGCGCCAGCGGCAGCTGCCCCTGCGGCAGACGTGAAGGAAACCGCACCGGCACCCACTGCAGCGGCGGTGACTGCTGCTGCCGAGTCAGCTGTTGAAGCTGAGCGTCAAGCAGCGCCTCTGTCATTCTGGATCGGCTTGGCCAGTTGTGCGGTGGCCTTGGCCATCTTCTATGCCTACTTCAGCTTTGTGCGCCTTGAAATCTTCAAGATGCTGCTGGGTTCGTTCTTCCCGCTCGCGCTCATGATCTTGGCCGTGCTGGGCACCATTGTGTTTGGTTTGGCCACGCCAACAGAGGCCGCAGCCATGGGCTCTTTGGGCGGCTTGCTGCTGGCGGCCGCTTACCGCAGGCTCAACTATGTGGTGCTGCGTGAGTCGGTTTACCTCACGGCCAAAACCAGTGCCATGGTGTGCTGGTTGTTTGTGGGCTCGAGCATCTTCTCGGCAGCGTTTGCGCTGCTGGGTGGGCAAGAGATCATCAACACTTGGGTCTTGGGCATGGACCTGACACCTGTGCAGTTCATGATCCTGGCGCAAGTGGTCATCTTCTTGCTGGGCTGGCCCCTGGAGTGGACCGAGATCATCGTGATTTTCATGCCGATCTTCATCCCCTTGTTGCCCCACTTCGGCATCGATCCGCTGTTCTTCGGCTTGTTGGTGGCCTTGAACCTGCAGACCGCTTTCCTGAGCCCCCCCGTGGCCATGGCGGCGTTCTACCTGAAGGGCGTGAGCCCACCGCACGTCACCTTGAACCAGATTTTTGCAGGCATGCTGCCCTTCATGGCCATCCAGGTGTTTGCGATCGTGCTGCTCTACATGTTCCCGGCCATTGGCATGTGGTTGCCTGAAGTTCTTTACAAGTAAACCCTGCTAAGCCAACCCATACCAAGTGCCTACTTGGTTTGTGTTGGCTTTTTTCATGAGCAATTTGAAGATCATTTCCGCAGATCAACAAAAGGCTTCATGTAAGGGTTTTTACAGTGTGAATGCGTGGGCTTGTCGTTAAGATCACATATGCAAAAAATTGCCTATCTTGGCCATGTGCTTTTGAAATCATCAGGAGTCTCAGATGTCTTCCAAAACTTCTTCTGTGTCGCGTCGTAGTTTGTTTTCGGGGGCTGCAACCGTGGGCGCTGTGGCCGCAGTCACGGCTGTGTTGCCTGCTGTCGTCAAGCCCACTGCACCCGTGGCAGCCGCATTGCCAAAACCCACGCGCGGCGGTGGTTACACCCTGAGCGAGCACGTTCAGCAGTACTACAAGACCACCCGCGTCTGATTCACTTTTTCTGTCCTTCCTGTTCATCCCCAACTGGAGCCCTCCATGTTGCTGACTAAAAAACAATCTGGCACCACCGGTGCCACCTCCTCGCCCTTCATCCACAGCTTGCGCCGTGGTTTGTCGCAGGCTTTGCCCACTTTGGATCGCCGCAGCTTTTTGCGCCGTTCAGGTCTTGGTGTGGGCGTGGGCCTGGCTGCATCACAACTGAGCTTGGTGCAAAAAGCCCAGGCTGCCACCGGCGCATCGATCGTGGGCGCTGGCAAAGTCGAAGTCAAGCGCACCATTTGCACCCACTGCTCAGTGGGTTGTGCGGTCGATGCCGTGGTCGAAAACGGCGTCTGGGTGCGCCAAGAAGCCGTGTTTGATTCGCCCATCAACCTGGGTGCGCACTGCGCCAAAGGTGCCGCGCTGCGCGAGCACGGTCACGGCGAGTACCGCCTGCGCTACCCCATGAAGCTGGTCAACGGCAAATACGAGCGCATCAGCTGGGACACGGCCCTCAACGAAATCAGCGCCAAGATGCTGGAGCTCAAAAAAGCCAGCGGTCCTGACAGCGTCTACTACATCGGCTCGTCCAAGCACAACAACGAACAAGCCTATTTGCTGCGCAAGTTCGTCAGCTTCTGGGGCACCAACAACTGTGACCACCAGGCGCGTATTTGCCACTCCACCACGGTGGCCGGTGTGGCCAACACTTGGGGTTATGGCGCCATGACCAACTCGTACAACGACATGCAAAACAGCAAGGTCGCTTTGTACATTGGCTCCAACGCTGCCGAAGCTCACCCTGTGTCGATGCTGCACATGCTGCACGCCAAGGAAAACGGCTGCAAGATGATCGTGGTCGACCCACGCTTCACCCGCACCGCGGCCAAAGCCGACGAGTACGTGCGCATCCGCTCCGGCACCGACATTCCTTTCCTGTTCGGTGTGCTGTATCACATCTTCAAGAACGGTTGGGAAGACAAAAAATACATCAACGACCGTGTCTACGGCATGGACGCCATCAAGACCGAAGTGCTGGCCAAGTGGACACCCGACAAGGTAGAAGAGGCCTGCGGCGTCAAAGAAGACCAAGTCTTCAAGATCGCCAAGATGCTGCACGAGAACAACCCCGGCACCATCGTCTGGTGCATGGGCCAGACCCAGCACACCATCGGCAACGCCATCGTGCGTGCTTCTTGCATCTTGCAATTGGCCTTGGGCAACGTGGGCAAGACCGGCGGCGGCACCAACATTTTCCGTGGCCACGACAACGTGCAAGGCGCGACCGACGTCGGCCCCAACCCTGACTCCTTGCCCGGCTACTATGGCTTGGCCGAAGGCTCTTGGAAGCACTTCGCCAACACCTGGGGCGTGGACTTCGAGTGGATCAAAAAGCAGTTCGCCAGCCCTGCCATGATGGGCAAGAACGGCATCACCGTTTCCCGCTGGATTGACGGTGTCCTCGAAAACAACGAGCTGATCGACCAAGACAGCAACCTGCGCGGCGTGTTCTATTGGGGCCATGCCCCCAACTCTCAGACCCGTGGTCTGGACATGAAGCGTGCCATGGACAAGCTGGACTTGTTGGTGGTGGTCGATCCTTACCCATCGGCCACAGCCGCCATGGCCGCGATGCCCGGCAAAGCCGAAGACCTGAACCCCAACCGCGCGGTGTACCTGTTGCCCGCTGCGACCCAGTTCGAAACCAGCGGTTCATGCACCGCGTCCAACCGCTCTTTGCAGTGGCGCGAGAAGGTCATCGAGCCTTTGTGGGAAAGCCGTTCCGATCACATGATCATGCACCAGCTGGCTGAAAAGCTGGGCTTTGCCAAAGAGCTGTCCAAGAACTACAAAATGCAAAAAGTCGGCGGCATGGACGAGCCAGTGCCCGAAGACATCCTGCGCGAAATCAACAAGTGCGTCTGGACCATTGGTTACACCGGTCAAAGCCCAGAGCGCCTGAAGGCCCACATGAAGAACATGAATGTGTTCGATGTGAAGACCCTCAAGGCCAAAGGCGGCAAAGACAAAGAAACCGGTTACGACTTCACCGGCGACTACTTCGGTCTGCCATGGCCTTGCTACGGCACGCCCGAACTCAAGCACCCCGGTTCGCCCAACCTGTACGACACCTCCAAGCACGTCATGGACGGCGGCGGTAACTTCCGCGCCAACTTTGGTGTGGAGCGCGAAGGCAAGAGCCTGTTGGCCGAAGACGGTTCGCACTCCATGGGCGCTGACATCACCACCGGCTACCCCGAACTCGACCACATCTTGCTCAAGAAATTGGGCTGGTGGGACGAGCTGACCGAGGCTGAAAAAGCCAAGGCCGAAGGCAAAAACTGGAAGACCGATTCGTCGGGCGGCATGATGCGCGTGTTCATGAAAGAACATGGCTGCCACCCCTTTGGCAATGCCAAAGCGCGTGCCGTGGTGTGGAACTTCCCAGATCCGATCCCGCAGCACCGCGAGCCTTTGTATGGCACGCGTCCAGACATGATGGCCAAGTACCCCACGCACGAAGACCGTAAGGCCTTCTGGCGTTTGCCAACCCTGTACAAAACCGTGCAGGACAAGAACATCGCCGACAAAGCGCACGAGACGTTCCCGCTCATCCTGACCTCTGGTCGTTTGGTCGAATACGAAGGTGGCGGCGAAGAAACCCGTTCCAACCCTTGGTTGGCCGAGTTGCAGCAAGAAGCCTATGTCGAGATCAACCCCAAGACGGCGGCAGATCGCGGCATTCGCAACGGCGAACGTGTTTGGTTGTTGGGTGCCACCGGTGCACGCCTGAATGTGCAAGCCTTGGTGACCGAACGCGTGGACGCCAGCACCGTGTGGATGCCTTTCCACTTCTCGGGCCGTTGGCAAGGTGCCGACATGCTGGCGCATTACCCCAAGGGTGCAGCGCCCATCGTGCGCGGCGAGGCGGTCAACACCGCCACCACCTACGGTTATGACAGCGTCACCATGATGCAAGAGTCAAAGACCACCATCTGCAACATCGAAAAAGCCTAAGCGCATCAGGAGAACACGATGGCACGAATGAAATTTATCTGCGATGCAGAGCGCTGCATCGAATGCAACGGCTGCGTGACCGCTTGCAAAAACGAACACGAAGTTCCATGGGGCGTGAACCGCCGCCGAGTGGTCACCTTGAACGACGGCGTTCCCGGTGAAAAGTCGATTTCGGTGGCTTGCATGCACTGCTCTGACGCCCCTTGCATGGCCGTTTGCCCGGTCAACTGCTTCTACAAAACCGAAGAAGGCGTGGTCTTGCACGACAAGGACATTTGCATTGGCTGCGGCTACTGCTCTTATGCCTGCCCGTTTGGCGCACCCCAATTCCCGTCCAACGGCACTTTCGGCTTGCGCGGCAAGATGGACAAGTGCACCTTCTGCGCCGGTGGCCCCGAAGAGCACGGCAGCCAGTCCGAATTCGAAAAATACGGTCGCAACCGTTTGGCCGAGGGCAAGTTGCCTGCTTGCGCAGAGATGTGCTCGACCAAGGCCTTGCTCGCCGGTGACGGCGATGTCATCACCGATATCTTGCGTGGCCGAGTGATCAGCCGTGGTGCTGGCGCCGAAGTCTGGGGCTGGGGCACCGCTTACGGCAACCAGGCCAAACCCGCCAAACAAGGAGCCTGAACATGAAAGCAGCTTTCATCATTTGCAGCGCTGCCATGTTGGTGGCTTGCGGCGAAAAACCGCAAGACGTCAAAGGCGTGCGGACCGACAAGCCGGCCTACAGCGGCACGGGTGTGGCCTCTTTCACCGAAGCCGGTTGGAAAGCCGGTGACAAAGACGGCTGGGCCAACCACCTCAAGGCCCGTGCCACTTACGGCCAAAACGACCACGTCCGCGCACCCAAGTGAGCGCCAAGGAGAAGTTCATGCGCCGCATGTTATTGACTTTCGGGCTGGCCTTGGCGGCAATGGGCGTGTCCGCCCAAACGCCAGCTCCGGCTGCGCCCGCCTCTGCGTCAGCGCCCACTGCACAAGCTGAAACCAGCTTGGGCGTGAAAAGCGCCAACGTCTTTCAATTGGCACCCAGCGCCGATGCTGATGCCCAATACAAAGACCAAACCAATGCCGAGCGTGCACAAGTTCAACCCGGCAACAATGCGCCCATGTGGCGTGCGGTGGGCCAAGGCGTGAATGGGTACACGAGTTTGCCCAAAAGCCAGGCTCCTGAAGCTGGCAACTTGATTCAACCCTTTGTGCAGTACCCTGGTTCCCGTTTGGCTTCGGCCGGTGAGTCTTGGCGGCAGGTGCGCAACAACATCATCATTCCTTACGGTGCGGCTTTGTTGTTCATTGCTGTCGGTGCGATGGCGTTGTTTTACTTCAGCAAAGGCACGATGGAGTTGCATGGCCAGGAAACAGGTCGCAAGATTGAGCGTTTCACGCCCTTTGAGCGCTCGGCCCACTGGGCCAATGCGATTGCGTTTTGCGCACTCGCCATCTCTGGCCTCGTGATGGCTTATGGCAAATTCTTTTTGCTGCCTATCTTGGGTGGCACCTTGTTTGGCTGGTTGTCATTTGCCTTGAAAAACATCCACAACTTCGCAGGACCTTTGTTTGCTGTGTCTTTGGTGATTGTGTTTGTCACTTTCTTGAAAGACAACTTGCCATCCAAAGAAGACTTGGTGTGGCTGGCCAAAGGCGGCGGCTTGTTCTCAGGCACCGAGGTTCCTTCGCACCGTTTCAATGCCGGTGAAAAGGTGGTGTTCTGGGGCGGTGTGTTGTTCCTCGGTTTGATCGTGGTGGGTTCTGGCTTGGTGCTGGACATGCTCATCCCCGGTCTGATCTACGAGCGCGGCACCATGCAAATTGCAGCCATGATCCACGGCGTGGCCGCCTTGTTCATGATGGCCATGTTCATTGGTCACATTTACATGGGCACGATCGGCATGCGCGGTGCTTACAAAGCCATGCGCGAAGGCTATGTGGACGAAACTTGGGCCAAAGAACACCATGAACTTTGGTACAAGGACATCAAGTCCGGCAAGATTCCGGCGCAACGCTCTGTGCCTGCATCGGACGCAGCTGTGACACCCGCTAAAACGGCTTCTGTTTGAGCCAGGAGAACACCATGAAAAAATACCTGCTTGTCATGTCGGCACTGGCCATCAGCTTTGGTGCCATGGCCAAATTGCCCGCCTTGAGCGACGAGGCCAAAGCCAAGGCCGTAGAAGCCGCTGCCAAAACCGCACACGGCAACAAAGTGGCCGACTTCCAGCTGTGCAAGTCACGCGAAAAAGTGGCAGCGCACTATTACAAAACCAATGGCAAGGGCAAAGCTGCACCCACGGCCACACCCGCTTGTGTGGACCCGGGTGCTTACAAGCCTGCTGAAACCACGGCGGCGGCACCTGCAGCAGCACCTGCCGCAGCTGCTGGGGCCAAGCCAGCGGCAGCACCTGCCAAAAAAGGCTGATCCTTTTTTCTGCTTCACTGCCAAATCCCCCGTCGGCAACGTCGGGGGATTTTTACGTTAGGCTCTTGCCATGTCTGCTGTTATGAATACCCCTGTGCCCACATTGGCCAAGCCCCACATCACGCAAGCGCGTGCACCCCTGACCCGCAACGTGAAGGTGTGCAATGAATGGGGTGAACACTCCGAAACACAAATCCCCGCCGAGAGGGCACTGACCGTTTATTTGGACAAAAAAGAACTGGTGACGCTGATGACCTTGGGTGCTGAGCCCGAATGGTTGGTCTTGGGCTTCTTGCGCAACCAACGTTTGGTGGACTCGGTGGACCAAATTGAATCGATCACGGTGGACTGGACGATTGGAGAAGGCGAAATCGGTGAGCCCGGCGTGGCGGCAGTCAAAACCCGTGCGGGGGCTCAAGTGGTGGTTGAGCGCAGTGCTGACCGCGTGGTGACCACCGGTTGCGGTCAGGGCAGCGTGTTTGGCGACTTGATGGCCCACATTGACGAGATTCAATTGCCTCCCGCCCAGATCACGCAAGGCCAGCTGTATGGTTTGGTGAACGCCATCCGCCTGCAAGAAACCACCTACAAATCGTCTGGCTCGGTGCACGGTTGCGCCTTGTTTCAGGGCGACGAGATGCTCATGTTTGTGGAAGACGTGGGGCGTCACAACGCAGTGGACACCATTGCCGGGTGGATGTGGATGAACGATGTGAGCGGCCAAGACAAGGTGTTCTACACCACAGGCCGTTTGACCAGCGAGATGGTGATCAAATCTGCCCAGATGGGCGTGCCCGTGGTTGTGTCACGCAGCGGCATCACCCAAATGGGGCTGGATGTCTCCAAGCGCCTCGGTCTGTGCGCCATCGGCCGCGCCACCAACAAGCGCTTTTTGTGCTTCAGTGCCCCTGAGCGCTTGGTCTGGCAGCCCGAACTGCTGACACCTTGACAACCTGACTGTCTGACAGGTCCAACTAAACGCGGCGACAGTTTTAAAGCCCATGCGTTCACTGTCGCTGTGTCGGACCTGAAGGTACCGACCTACAAATCTCTAGCAAGTCGATCCTTGAGGGTCCGTCATGTCATCGCTTCGCGAAATGACATTCTGAAGATGGATCATCGTCTCAGCCGTGGATGAACTTCGGCGCACGTTTGTTCAAAAACGCGTCCATGCCTTCTTTTTGGTCGGCGGTGGCAAACAGACCGTGGAACATGCGGCGCTCGAACATCACGCCGTCGCTCAGGCCGCTCTCAAAGGCGCGGTTCACGCTTTCTTTGGCCGCCATCACCGACAACTGGCCATAGCCACAAATCATCAAAGCAGCGCCCAGAGCTTCGTCCATCAGCTTGTCCAGCGGCACGACACGACTGACCAAACCGCCGCGCTCGGCTTCGTTGGCATCCATCATGCGCCCGGTGAGCACCAAGTCCATGGCCTTGGACTTGCCCATGGCGCGCGGCAGCCGCTGCGTGCCGCCAGCACCAGGGATGATGCCGATTTTGATTTCGGGCTGACCAAACTTGGCGTTGTCAGCGGCGATGATGAAGTCACACATCATGGCCAGCTCGCAGCCGCCGCCCAGTGCAAAGCCGCTCACGGCCGCGATCACCGGTTTGCGAATGCTGCGGATGGTTTCCCAGTTGCGGGTGATGAAGTCGTTTTTGTAGACCTCATGAAAATTGAATTTGGCCATGGCCGCGATGTCGGCGCCCGCTGCAAAAGCTTTTTCGCTGCCGGTGATGATGATGCAGCCAATGGCTTCGTCGGCGTCGAAGGCTTTGAGCGTCGTGCCCAGCTCGTCCATCAAGGCCCCGTTGAGCGCATTCAGGGCTTTGGGGCGGTTGAGGGTGATGATGCCCACTTGGCCGCCTTCGGTGCGGACTTCAATGTTTTCGTAGCTCATGGTTTTCTCCAGCAGTGATGTCAAACGGTGACTATAACCACGCCAGCTGTACCAAGCCTGTCGCTCTGGCGTTGGGGTGTGCATAGGGAAAACATTAACCAACCGTGCGGTCGGTTAATGGTACATTCGGGGATTCAGGAGACACGACATGACCGAATCCACCGCATCGGTGCTGTATGAAGTGCGAGGCGCTGTGGCGCTGGTCACGCTCAACCGCCCACAGGCCCTCAACAGTTTCACACGCGAAATGCACCACGCTTTGTGGGCAGCCTTTGACCAAGCCGAGGGCAACCCTGCCGTGCGTGCCTTGGTTTTGACGGGTGCAGGTCGTGGCTTTTGCGCCGGACTTGATTTGTCCGAACTCGATTTCACCCCGGGCCCCGGCTTGCTCGAACGAGCCGACCCCGGGCCGGTGATCAACGACGCCTTTAACCCCACCACGCGCCGTCTGCAGTCCCTGCGCATGCCGGTCATTTGCGCCGTCAATGGGGTTGCCGCAGGAGCCGGCGCATCGGTGGCCATGGCCTGCGACATTGCCATTGCCGCGCCGACCGCCAGTTTTGTGCAGGCCTTCAGCAAGATTGGCCTGATTCCCGACGCTGGGGGCAGCTGGTTGCTGGTCGAGCGCCTGGGTCTGCCCCGCGCCATGGCCTTGGCCATGACAGGTGACAAGTTGAGCGCCGACAAAGCCAAAGAGTGGGGCTTGATTTGGGAGGTGGCCGATGACTGCGTGGCCGCCGCCCTGGCGATGGCCGAGAAGCTGGCGGTGATGCCGACCCAGGCCCTGGTGGCCACACGCCACTTGCTGCGCGATGCGGGCACCCGTTCGCTGGACGCGCACCTGAACGTCGAGCGTGACACGCAATCGGCGCTGGGCAAAACACACGACTACATGGAAGGCGTGAATGCCTTTTTGCAAAAACGCGCCCCGCAATTCACGGGCCAATGATCCAAGGCAAACGATGAGTACCCCAGACCCCAAAGCCCTCGCCCGTTTGGTGGGCGACACCATGTTCGCAGTCGACGTGGCTTCTAAAGACACCATGGGCATGGAGCTGCTGGCCTGCGAGCCCGGCCGTGCCCTGATGCGCATGGTGGTCAAAGAGCTGCACCTGAACGGTCACAAGATCTGCCACGGCGGCTTCATCTTCACGCTGGCCGATTCCACCTTTGCCTTTGCCTGCAACAGCTACAACAAGAACGCAGTGGCGGCTGGTTGCAGCATCGAATTTTTGAAGCCCGGCAAGCTCGGCGATGTGCTGACCTGCGAAGGCCTTGAACAAACACTCAGCGGACGCCATGGCATTTACGACATGAAAGTCAGCAACCAAAACGGTGAAGTGATTGCCATGTTCCGCGGCAAGAGCGCTCAAATTCAGGGCACGGTTGTGCCCGAGTGAAACCCTTTATTGATTTTGAATCTGGAGAACCTCATGTCTGAAAAAGCCTTCCCCCTGGAGCCGATTGAAAAGGCCAGCATCGACGAGCTGCGCAGCCTGCAGCTCAAGCGCTTGAAGCAAACGCTGCAACACGCCTATGCCAATTCACCCGTGTACCGCGCCAAGTTCGATGCCGCAGGCGTGCACCCCGACGACTGCAAATCTCTGGCCGACATTGCCAAGTTCCCGTTCACCACCAAAGCCGACCTGCGCGACAGCTACCCCTTTGGCATGTTTGCCGTACCTCGTGAAAACTGCGCCCGCATCCATGCGTCCAGCGGCACCACCGGCAAACCCACGGTGGTGGGTTACACCCTCAAAGACATCGACACTTGGTCCACCGTGGTGGCACGCAGCATCCGCGCGGGGGGTGCCAAGCCCGGTGACATGGTGCACATCAGCTACGGCTATGGCCTGTTCACCGGCGGCATGGGCGCACACTACGGTGCCGAAAAACTCGGCCTCACCGTCGTGCCTTTTGGGGGCGGTCAGACCGAGCGCCAGGTGCAGCTGATTCAGGACTTCAAGTCCAACATCATCATGGTCACGCCCAGTTACATGCTGGCGATTGCCGACGAATTCGAGCGGCAAGGCATCGATCCTCAAACCAGCTCGCTGCGCATCGGCATCTTTGGCGCTGAGCCCTGGACCAACGACATGCGCCAGGCGATTGAAAAGCGCATGGCCATCGACGCGGTGGACATCTATGGCCTGTCGGAAGTGATGGGGCCGGGTGTGGCCAGCGAATGCATTGAGACCAAAGACGGCCCGACCATCTGGGAAGACCATTTCTACCCCGAGATCATCAACCCCGAGACGGGCGAGCCGGTGGCCGATGGCGAAATGGGCGAGTTGGTCTTCACCAGCCTGACCAAGGAAGCGCTGCCCATCATCCGCTACCGCACCCGTGACCTGACGCGTCTGCTGCCCGGTACCGCACGCAACATGCGCCGCATGGAAAAGATCACCGGCCGCAGCGACGACATGATGATCATCCGGGGCGTGAACGTGTTCCCCAGCCAGATCGAAGAGCTGATTTTGAAGCGTGCCGAGTTGGCCCCGCACTACCAGTGCGTGTTGACCCGCGAAGGCCCGATGGATGACCTGAAAGTGGTGGTTGAGACCAAGCCGGGTGTCTCCCCCGAGAGCGTCGAAGCCCGCGCAGCGGCCAAACAGTTGCAGCACGAGATCAAAGTGTTCATTGGCTCCAGCGTGGCGATTGAACTCAAAACCGAAGGCGGCGTGGAGCGCAGTCAGGGCAAAGCCAAGCGGGTGTTGGATTTGCGCAGCAAGTGACGCGGCTTGCGGGCAACACGCGCCCGCATGGACCCCAATGGGTCCAGCTGAGCCTCACGCTGCAGGCCAGCCGCTTTGGCGGCCCTCGGCCGTGGCCAGTTTCCAGGTGCTGGACTCCTCGGGCATTTTCATGGGCAAGCGCAGCAGGCGTTTGTCGCGTGCGACCAGGGCGATGAATTGACGTTCTTGGCCGAGCAAAGCGCTCAGTTCATCGAGTTTGTTCAGACGCCAACTGCCGCCTTGGCCCTTGTTCCCCACGTCCAGCCCCAACCACTCGTCACCTGCGGCCAGGCCTGCTGCCTCGGCAGCGCTGTGGCGCAGCACGCTTTTGACGTGCACATGGCCACTGTTTTCGTTCACGCGCAGGCCCAGGCGTTGTGGCAGGGAGCCGGCTTCGGACTTGATGTCAATGCCCTGACTTGACAGCAGTTCGCGCAGGGGCAGGTCATGGGTGCTGTGCACCCAGGCTTGGATTTCAGCTTGCCAACTGCGCCCGGTCAGGGCGTGCAACTCGTCGAGCAAATCCTGTTCGCGCATGGGCCCAGCTTTGCAGCGTTTCCACAGGCCGCGCATCACGCCGTCCAGGGTGTGGCCTTCTTTGCGCAGGCTCAAGTCCAGACACAAGGCGACCAAGGAACCTTTGGTGTAATAACTCACGGTGGCGTTGAGTGTGTTTTCGTCCTGGCGGTAGTACTTGACCCAGGCGTCAAAGCTGGCCTGTGCCACAGTCTGAACATGGCGGCCTGGTGTTTGCTGAACTTGGTTGATGGCTTGGCCCAAGAGCTTCAGGTAAGTGGCATCGTCAATCAGGCCCGCTCGGCGCAGCAGCAGATCGTCGTAATAACTGGTGAAGCCTTCAAAGAACCACAGCAGTGGCGTGTAGTTTTCTTGGGTGTAGTCGTAGCTGGCCAAGGCATCTGGGCGCAGTTGCTTGACGTTCCAGGTGTGAAAGTACTCATGGCTGATCAGCCCCAACAAGGTGGTGTAACCGTCGCTGGCAAACGGGCGGCCCTGCTTGTGCACGAGGCGTGGCAGGTCGGCGCGGTTGCAGATCAGCGCAGTGCTGTTGACGTGCTCCAGTCCGCCGTAGCCGTCGTGCACGGCGTTGAGCATGAAGAGGTAACTTTGGTGAGGTGCTTTGGAGCCGGCCTGCGAGCCTTGTCCGTGCCAAAAGCGAATTTCAGCCTCGCAGATTTTTTGTGCATCGGCCAGCAGGCGGTCACCATCAAAAGAGGGCAGAGCACCGGCCACCACAAAGCGGTGCGCAATGCCGCAAGCCGAAAACTGACCGCTCCAAAACTCGCCCAACTCGACCGGACAATCCACCAGTTGGTCGTAGTTGACAGCTTGGTACAGGCCAAAGCCTTTTTTGTCGGTTTTGACGGGTGTCAGGCCCGTGGCGGCTTGCCAGGTCGCTTGGCCTTTGACGGCGGGCAGCAGCAGCTGGTGCGGCGCATGCTCTTGACCATGCACCCGCAAGCAAAGACTGGTGCCATTGAAAAAACCGCGCTGGCTGTCGAGCCAAGCGGTGCGCACCGACGGGTCAAAGGCATAGACCTCGTAGCTAAGCACCAAAGCTTGATCGCGCTTGCAGCTCATCACCCATGTGCATTTGTCCTGTTGGCTCAAGGCGATGCTGCGACGGCCTTGTTTGGCCGTGAGTTTTTGCAGGTTTTTGGCAAATTCGCGCACCAGATAACTGCCGGGAATCCAGACTGGCAGTGACACGGTTTGAGTGGCTTGGGGCTCCGGGACGGTCAGCGTGACACGAAACAAGTGGGCGTGCAGGTCGGCGGCTTCAACGGTGTAGTGGATGGCGGTCATGGGTCAAGGCTGAAATGGGGGGGCTTGGGCTCAGGTGGCGCCTGCGGCCAAAAAACAGCTCAGGCTGGCCACGATGGTCAGCTGCAAGCGCATGGGCAGCCACGGTGCCAGGCCTGCGGCAGGCCATGTGCGCCGGTCCATCACGTAGCAGCCGATCAGCACAAATCCCAGCAAGGGCAAACCGGCAAAGGCGGGCATCATCACGCCCACCCAAGCCAGGATGGAAGGCACCACGCCCCAGGTGAAATGGATGCGCGGAGCGTTGGGCACGATCAAGGCATTGCGAAACCCCACACCCCAGTGAATGCCCCCCAAAAAGGACACGATCACTGCGCCATAGCCCTGCATGGCCAAGGCCACATAAGGGTGCAAGTCAGGACCCACCAACCACAGACACAGGGCCAAAAACACAAAAGGGATCAAACCTGCATAACCCAGGCGTCGGATCCATTGCCAAGTAGGGTCTTCGCTGGTGTTCATGTTCATTTGATGTCAGCGAGCATTTTTTCGATCTGGGCCAAAGGCACAGCACCTGGCACGCGTGTGCCATCGGCCAACAAGATCATGGGTGTTCCGGTGATGCGGTTCTTCTTGCCAAATTCCACCACGGTGTCAATGGCGCTGGCATCGCAGTTGGCTGTCACCGGCACTGTCGCGTTGATCATCCAGTCGTTCCAGGTTTTGGCTTTGTCTTTGGCGCACCAGATGTTTTTGGACTTGGTCTTGGAGTCCTCGCCCAAGATGGGGTAGAGGAAGTGATAGATGGTCACGTTGTCCAGCTTTTGCAGGTCTTTCTCGAAGCGCTTGCAGTAGCCGCAGTTGGGATCGGCGAAAACCGCCAATTTGCGTTTGCCGTTGCCGCGCACCTGGGTGAAGGCGGTTTTCAGGGGCAACTGGTCAAAGGGGATGGCCGACAGTTTGTCCATGCGCTCTTCGGTCAGGTTGCGTTTTTGCTTGACGTCGATCAGCGCCCCTTGGATCAAAAAGTTGCCCTCGGCGTCGCTGTACATCACATCGTTGCCCATGCGGATTTCATAGAGGCCGTTCATCGGCGTTTTGCTGACCTCGTCAATTTTGGGCAGGTTGCTCAGGCGCTCGCTCAGGTTTTTGCGGATGGTGGCTTCTTGGGCCATCACGCTGCCCAAAGACAAAGCGGTGGTGGCCACAATCAAGGCCAACTTGGAGAGAACGAACTTCATAAAAACGCTTTCAGATGCAGAAAAACAAAAGGGCAGTTCAGCGCGAAGCTGAAGCTTCATGCGCACTTTGGCCCATGGCGCGTTGGGTCATCCAGTGCTTGAGGGGACCGCTGCGGTCAAAGCCACGCATCCCCCAATTGCGCAGGTTTTGCCACACCGGACCGGGCTGCGCAAACAAGCGTTGCAGGCCATCGGTGACCAGGCCCATGGCCTGGACATCGGCTTGACGTGCGCGTTCGTAGCGGCGAAGCAGTTTAGGGTCATAAAGTGGCCGCCAAAATTCTTTGGCACGGATCACCTGCACCAGTTCAGCCACATCGGCCAGGCCCACGTTCAGGCCTTGACCTGCCAGCGGGTGCATGGCGTGAGCGGCGTCACCGGCCAGCACAAAAGCCTGTTTCGTGGTGCCGGGCATCACGCCCATCCAGCGCGAGGCACGGGCCAGTTGCAGCGGCCACACAGCACGCTCTGCAGACAGCGTCATGTGACCCAAGGCCAGGCCACAGGCCTGTGCCAATTCGGCGGCAAAGGCTTCGGCAGTCAGACCCATCAGGTCAGCGGCCCGCAGAGGGTGGACGGACCAGACCAGCGCCACTTCGCGGCCACCTTCACCGCCCAGGGGCAGCAGCGCCAAGATCTCGGCTTGGGCTTCAGTTTTGCCCGGCACTTGGCCCCAGGTGAACCACTGGCGTGCCACGCCACCGTGCGGCCGTTCGCAGAGCAAACGGGTCGCCACGGCGTGCTGCTCATAGGCCTTGATGTCAAAAGCCACGCCCAGTTGTGCGCGGGTCAGGCTGTCGCGGCCTTCACAAATCACAGTGAGGGAAGCGGCCACGGGGGCCTGCACGACTTCGATCAACGGTTGAAACTGAACGGCTGACGTCAAGCGTGCTTCCAGCACGGGCACGTCCACCATCCAGTTGAGTTCGCCTGTGCCCAGGTTGGGGGTGTCAAAAGTCAATTCACCGCCGTGGTCGCCAAAGACCTGCATCTGGTGCACAGGTGTGACGGCCGGGCTGTCAGGCCAGCAGCGCAGGTCTTGCAAAATGCGCTGCGAAGCCCCATTGAGCGAGTAGGCCCGCACGTCGGGGCTTGCGCCTTTGACAGGTGCATCGACCAGCGCCACGCGCAGACGTTCGCGGGCCAGCAGCAGTGCCAAAGTGCGGCCCACAATGCCAGCGCCGCGGATGCAAATATCGGAAGGGTTAGCCATGGCTGCATTGTAGGTGGCAGCCCCAGTGCACCAAGCGGTCACTGGACCACAAGACCCTGTCCATCCTGGGCATGTCCTGAATGAGCACATCTCATTCGTCCAGGGTTGGGTGCTTGTGTTTTTTGGGTCAATTAACCGTAAAAAATATCTATTTTTATTAATGAAATGTTAAATATTGAATTAAATTCAGTCTTTTTGATGGGGTGTTCAGTGAGTTACAAAAGCAAAGTGGCCATGGTTTTGGGGTGCATCGGGCTGGTTTCATGCAGCGCCATTCCTGATGTGACGCATCAAGGTCAACCCACGGGCACCACCGCGCAGTCACGCCACAGTGGTGCGACCCCGTCCTTGGTTTGTGTCGTGCAACCCGGCGACCCCTCCAACGGACAAGAGAAAACGGCCGGAAGTGGCGCTGAAATTGGTCGTCGAATTCAGCAGTCGGTGCAACAAGCGGGATCGAAAACACTGATGATCCAGGGCGGCACGGGGCAGCCCTCGGAAGAGTGCCTGCGCCGAGGGGGCACGCATGTGCTTGAGACCCGAATCGCCCACTACGAAGACAACATGACAGGCTGGTCTGGCAAGCCGGACCGGATCGAGCTTCAGCTGCGCTTGAGCCTGGCATCTGAACCCGCATCGGTCCGGCAAATCAGCTACGAGGCCAAGTCCAATGTGGTGGCCAGTGCCTTCATGGAGTGGGGAAATGCCAAGCCGGTCAGCCTTTTGAAAGGCGATTTTGACCATCTTGTCAGCCGTCTCTTGCGCGATATTCGCTGATCCATCCTTTCTTGGGTCCCTGCAGTCTGGATGGGGTGAGCGCTTTTGAGCTCACCCCTGAAACCGATGGACGACAGCCACGACAGATGAGACCCGAACTTTTCAAAGTTCACAGGGCTGGATCCCTCAGTACAATCGTTGGCACACCCCCCAGGACAAAACCAGGACACAAAACCCGCATTTGGCGCAGTTTTGGATGAAACACCCGGCACTTTGGCTACCACGGATCTGCGCAGGTCAGGCTGATTGACCACGCGGGTCTTGGACATGAACGCATGACTGGGGTCTTGATTTATAAGGACTTTTTTCCATGAGCCTCAAATGCGGCATCGTGGGTTTGCCCAACGTTGGCAAATCCACCCTTTTCAACGCCCTGACCAAAGCCGGCATTGCCGCTGAAAACTACCCCTTTTGCACCATCGAGCCCAATACCGGCGTGGTCGAGGTGCCCGATCCGCGCTTGCAGCAGTTGGCCGACATCATCACACCCGAGCGCATCGTGCCGGCCATTGTGGAGTTTGTCGACATTGCCGGTTTGGTGGCCGGGGCCAGCACGGGCGAAGGCCTGGGCAACAAGTTTTTGGCCCACATCCGCGAGACCGACGCCATCGTCAACGTGGTGCGCTGCTTTGAAGACGACAACGTGATCCACGTCGCCAACAAGGTCGACCCGATTGCCGACATCGAAGTCATTCAGACCGAGTTGTGCCTGGCCGACCTGGCGGCTGTGGAAAAAGCCATCCACCGCGTGAGCAAAATCGCCCGCTCTGGCGACAAGGATGCCGTCAAGCAAATGGCGATCCTGGAAAAGTGCCAAGCGGCTCTGAACGACACCCAGCCGGTGCGTACCATCGACTTCAGCAAAGAAGAACGCGCCGAACTCAAGCAGTTCTTCTTCATCACCGCCAAACCCGCCATGTTTGTGGCCAACGTGTCGGAAGACGGTTTTGAGAACAATCCCTTCCTCGATCGCCTCAAGGCCTTTGCCGCCAAGCAAAACGCGCCCGTGGTGGCCATTTGCGCCAAGATCGAGGCCGAGTTGTCCGAAATGGACGACGCGGACCGCCTCGAATTTTTGAAGGAACTGGGCCAGGATGAGCCTGGCCTGAACCGCCTGATCCGCTCGGCTTACAGCTTGCTGGGCCTGCAAACCTACTTCACCGCAGGCGTGAAAGAAGTGCGTGCCTGGACCATCCATGTGGGCGACACCGGCCCGCAGGCGGCTGGCGTGATCCACACCGACTTTGAAAAAGGCTACATCCGCGCCCAGACCATCGCGTTTGACGACTTCATCACCTTCAAGGGCGAGCAAGGTGCCAAAGACGCGGGCAAGATGCGTGCCGAAGGCAAGGATTACGTCGTGAAAGATGGCGACGTGATGAACTTCTTGTTCAGCTCCTGATGCGGCGTCAAGGCGGTCAGTTCAAAAAACTTTTCACCGCCTGCACCGTCGCCTCGGGGTCCTCTTCGTGGGGCACATGGCCCAAGCCCTGAAAGACCTGGAGTTGGCTGCCTGCGATGTCCTTGTTAAAACCTTGCCCGTGCTCGGGTGGTATCAACCGGTCTTCGCTGCCCCACAAAATCAAGGTGGGTTGGCGCAGCTGAGAAATCTCCCCGGCCAGGGCGGCGTCGCTGCTGCGGTATTGGAAGCGTTTCGTCAAGCTGGCCCGGTTGCCTTCGCGCAGCGTCAACTCGTAGTAGCGATCCACCAGATCGGCGCTCACCCTTTCCGGCTGGCCATAGACGTTGCGCACGCTGGCGGCAATCATGGATCGGGGCAGGACTTTCTGGGTGACTGGCGCCAGCCATGACATCTGGGCCAGTCGAAAACCGATGGGCATGGACTGGGCTTGCAAGGGGTAACCCGTGGCATCGACCAGCACCAGTTGGCGCACACGGGTTGGGTGGGCCAGCGCGGTTTGCCAGGCAATGCCGCCGCCCAGCGAGTTGCCCGCCAGCACGGCTTGGTCGATGTTCAGCAAGTCCAGCAAATCCCGCATGAAGCCGGTGTATCGCGCCATGCTGTAGTCGCCATCGGGTGCGGGGCCGGTCAGCCCGAAGCCGGGCAAATCCATGCGGACCACACGGCGGTGTGGGCTCAACGCGGCCACCCAGCCGTCCCAGGTGTGCAGGCTGGCCGAGGTGCCGTGGATCAACACAATGGGGGTCGGGTCATCGCGTGGCCCCTCGTCGCGAACATGCACCTGCATGCCTTGCAGCGTCACAAAGCGCGATGGCGGTGCGGCCCAGCGTGCTTTGAGGGCGTCCACCGAGCGGTCGGGTGCCCAGCTCCAGGCCAAGACCCCAATGCAGGCCACCAGTAAAGACAAAAACAAAGTCCAAAATGTGTTGGCCATGTGCAAATCTCAGAAAGTGAACAACGGCACACTTGTTGTGTGATGTGCCTTGTTGGTGTGCAAGCGGGGCAAAAGTGCATGCGATAGGGCCCTCAATCGGGCTCAAAGCCTGGCCAGCGGAGAGTGGCTGTCGATGTTGCTCAGCAAGCGCTCGCGCCCTTTGAGCACATGCCGTTCGGCGGTGGTTTTGGCTTTGGCCTTCGAGCCTTTGACGATGGCTTCATACAGTGTGCGGTGCTCGGCATTGGACTGGCGCATGTTGCCCGGCGCATTGAAGTATTCACGCCGAAACAGGTGCATTTCTTTCACATAGTCGTCGTAAGCCGCCTGCGCCCGCCGGTTGTTGGCGAGCTGCAGAACCAGGGCATGGAACTGCAGATTCAACTCGTAATACAGGTTGGGGTTTTCAGTTTCACAGGCATGGTCCATGGCTTGCAGAAGTTCTTCGAATCTGGCTTTGTGACTCTCGGCGATGTGTTCCGTGGCGCGTTCGGCGGCAAAGCCAAACACCAGGGCCCGCAGGTCGTAAAGCTCTAGCATTTCTCGCACCGACATCTGGCGCACAAACACCCCCCGGTTGAGCACGGCCGTGACCAATCCCAAACCTGTGAGCATGCGAATGGCCTCGCGCACAGGGCCACGGCTGGTGCCCATGCGCAGGGCCAAAGCCGCTTCGTTCAGGCGCTCACCGGGTTTGAGCTCACCGCTGTAGATGAGTTGCTTGAGCTGGTCCGCCACAAAAACAGGCAAACCTTGCTCGGGCTTTTCGGGGGCTGCGTTCATGGGCTGAAGGTTGTGCTGTTCAGGGTTGGATGTTGCTGAAAAACGCAGCAGTTGCATGTCCTCATGCTAACTGATGATGTGACAAATCATCCCATTGGCGTCGCCAATGTGTCAACAATTCAGTCAAAGTGTTGACACTTTTTGGGCTGACGTTCACACTTTGTGCGGTCAACAAGTGTCCGTTTTTGATCCGTTCGTGTTTTCCGTTTGGAACTTTTCATGCCGCACCAACCCGCATCTGCTGCGCTGTCGCGTTTTCGAGTGATCGACTTGACCCAAGTCCGCGCTGGCCCCACCGCTTGCCGCCAGCTGGCCGATTGGGGGGCCGATGTGGTGCAGGTGCAAATGCCTGAGCACATGCGAGGTGACGACACGCTGGGTGGGCAAGAGGGCTCGGACTACCAGTACACGCACCGCAACAAGCGCTCGATCACGCTCAACCTGAAAGAGCCCGAGGGCATTGCGCTGCTCAAAGACTTGATCGCCAAGGCCGATGTGGTGGTGGAAAACTTCCGCCCCGACGTCAAGTTCCGCTTGGGCATTGATTATGAGACTCTGAAAAAGGACAACCCTGGCTTGGTGTACGCCAGCATTTCGGGCTTTGGCCAGACCGGGCCTTTGGCCGCACGGCCAGGCTTTGACCAGATCGCACAAGGCATGGGCGGGCTGATGTCGGTCACGGGCATGGCCGAGCAGGGGCCCATGCGCGTGGGCATCCCCATTGCCGATTTGTGCGCGGGCATTTTTGCCGCCCAAGGCATTTTGGTGGCCTTGCTGGAGCGTGAAAAGTCTGGCCAAGGCCAGTGGTTGCACACCTCTTTGCTCGAGTCCATGGTGTACATGATGGATTTCCAGACCTCGCGCTGGCTGATCGACGAAGAAGTGGCCACACAGGCGGGCAACTTCCACCCCACCAGCATCCCCACCGGGGTCTACAAAGCGCGCGACGGCTACATGAACATCGCGGTGTTTGGCTCCAAAATTTGGGAGCGCTTTTGCGATATTTTGGAAGCGCCGCAATGGGTCACCGACCCGCGTTACCACGACAAGCCCAGCCGCTCGGTCAACCGCGACGCGCTCAACGCCGAAATCAACGAACGCTTGGCCAAGCAAGACCGTGCTTATTGGATTGAGCGCTTGAACGATGGCGGGGTGGCCTGTGGCTTGATCAACAGCATGGACGAGGTTTTCAACGAGCCGCAAGTCCAACACTTGAAGATGGTCAAAGAGGTGGTGTCGGTGCACCAAGGGCCGCAGCGTTTGGTGGGCCAGCCGGTGCAACTCGAGCGCACGCCCAGCACCATCGCCCGCGCCGCACCTCGCCGTGGCGAGCACAGCGAAGAAATTTTGGGCGAACTCGGGCTCGATGCCCAGGTGCTTGCCCAACTCAAGTCCAAAGGAGTGTTTTGAATGTCCGAAGTCGTCTACACCTCACCCACCGAGCGGGTCAACACCTGGCTGGACGGCAGCACGCTGTTCATCCAGTTCAACAATGTGGCACGGCACAACGCCTTGTCGGTGGACATGTGGGAAGCCGTGCCTGTGCTGCTGAACCAGGCCGAACACGATCCGCGTGTGCGTTTGGTGGTGTTCTCGGGTGCGGGCGAGAAAGCCTTTGTCTCGGGGGCTGACATTTCTCAGTTTGAAGACATGCGTGCCGCGCGTGAGGCGGTGACCCGCTACGAGCACATGGCCGAGACCGCGCTCATGGGCATCTTCAATTTCCCCAAGCCCACACTGGCCTGCATTCGCGGTTTTTGCATCGGTGGCGGCATCAACGTGGCCATCAGCTGCGACATGCGCATTGCCGCCAGCGATGCGGTGTTCTCTGTGCCCGCCGCTCGACTGGGTCTGGGCTACCGTTACTCGGCCATGAAAAACCTGGTGGACCTGATTGGCCCGGGTGCGGCCAAAGACTTGTTTTTCACGGCTCGAAAAATCAAAGCGCCAGAGGCCCTCAGTCTGGGTTTGGTCACGCGGGTGTGTGCCCCCGAAGCCTTGCCTGAGTTGCTGGCCGAATACACCTCGGCACTGGCTGCCAACGCCCCCCTGACCATTCAGGCGGCCAAGGCCATCACCCGCGAAATCCTCAAGCCCTCGCCCGAGCTGGACATGGACTTGTGCACCCAGCTCATTCGCGGCTGCTTTGACAGCGCCGATTACGCCGAAGGCCGCAAAGCCTTCATGGAAAAACGCCAACCCGTCTTCAAAGGCGAATGAGGTCTCACATGAAATCGTATTGGATGAACATCTCTGAAGGCCAAGCCAGCATGGTGCTGCGCGAGGTGGACAGGCCGGTGCCCGGCGCAGGCCAGGTGCTGGTCAAGATGCATGCCGCCTCCCTGAACCGGGGTGAGTTAATCGTGGGCCACGGTCTGCATGGCCAGGGCGGCAGCAAGCCTGCAGGCATGGAAGGGGCGGGACAAATCGTTCAGCTGGGCAGTGATGCCGGGGCCTGGCAAGTCGGTGATCGTGTCATGGGCCGCTGCCCGGGGGCGTTTGCCGAATATGCCTTGATGGATGTGCGCGAAATCATGCGTGTGCCGGACAACTTGAGTTTTGAGCAAGCCGCATCGATTCCGCTCACGTTTTTGGTGACCTATGACCTCTTGGTTTTGCAAGGTCATTTGCAAGCCGGGCAATGGCTGTTGGTCAATGGTGTGTCTTCTGGTGTGGGGGTGGCCAGCCTGCAAATGGCCAAGGTGCTGGGGGCCAAGGTGATGGGCACCTCAGGCTCGCAGGCCAAGCTCGATCAATTGAAACCACTTGGCTTGGATCTGGGCTTGTGCACACGCGGGGCCGATTTTCACCAGGCCGTGTTGCAGGCCACCGATCAACAAGGCGTCAACCTGGTGGTGAACACCGTGGGCGGCACGGTGTTTGCCGAAAACATGCGCTGCATGGCCTTTCAAGGGCGCATGGGTTTTGTGGGGTATGTGGACGGCACGCTCAACGCCAACATTGACCTGCAAGCGCTGCACGCCAAACGCTTGTGCTTGTTTGGGGTGTCCAACAAGTTGAGAACACCGGCTCAGCGAGCGGACGGCATTGCGCAGTTTGCCGCGCAGATTTTGCCGGCCTTTGCCGATGGGCGCATCCAGCCCTTGATCGACCGCGTGTTTGAGTTTGACCAGCTGGAGGCGGCTAAGCTGCACATGGAAAGCAACCAACACACGGGCAAGATCGTCTTGCGCATTGCCAGCAGCGCCTGAGACCGCGCTCAGGCCAATGCCCATTTTGAAGCCATGGAGACAACAGCATGAACAAAAGAATCCTGATTTCCGCCTTGGTCCTGTCCTGTGTGACCTGGAGTGCGCAAGCGCAGGGGACGGCTTACCCGAACAAGCCCGTGCGTTTGGTGGTGGGCTTTGCGCCCGGTGGTGCGGCCGACTATGTGGCCCGCGCCATGAGCGACGCCATGGGCAAATCTTTGGGCCAAACGGTGATCGTGGAAAACCGGGCAGGTGCCGGCTCCAGCATCGCGGCCGAAAACGTGGCCAAGTCGGCAGCCGATGGCTACAGTGTGTTGCTGGCCAGTCCCAGCAGCATTTCGGTCAATCCGGCTTTGAATCCCAAGCTCAACTACACACCCAAAGACCTGGTGCCGGTGACCAAGGTGACCACGTCGCCCCTGGTCATTGCCGTCAACCCCGGCATCGGCATCAATTCGGTGCAAGAGTTGATCGCCCGCGCCAAACAGGCCCCAGGCAAGATCAATTACGCCACGTCGGGCAATGGCTCGGCACCGCATTTGGGCGCCGCTTTGTTCACCCAATTGACCGGGGTCGAGATGGTGCACATCCCGTTTCGGGGGGGCAGTCCAGCCATTCAGTCGGTCATAGCGGGCGACACCCAGGTCACCTTTGGCACACCGCCTTCGGTTTTGCCCATGATCCAAGCGGGTCGTTTGAAAGGCTTGGCCGTCAGTACCAAGAACAGCACGCCATTGGTGCCCGGCTTGCCGGGCATGCAGGAAGCCCGATTGCCTGAATACGGGATTGAGTTTTGGTATGGCTTGTTTGTGCCGGTGGGCACGCCACCTGCCGTGATCAAAAAGATTTTTGATGCAGCACAAACCGCCATGGCCCAGCCTGCTGTGAAAGCGGCTTTGGCCCGCGAAGGCACCGATGTTGCTGTGTCCACTTCGCCAGAACACTTCGGGACCTTCTTGACCGAAGATGCCAAATTTTGGGTGAATCTGGTCAAGAGCGCCGGCGTCAAACTCGATTGAAACACTGGAGTTGTCATGCTTGAAAACGGAATATTGAAAATCGAGTCGATGCAGGCTCGTTGTACACCCGAAGAGTGGCAGGCGCGTGTCGATCTGGCGGCTTGCTACCGGCTGGTGGCCATTTATGGCATGTCGGACATGATGGCCAACCACATCTCGTCGCGAGTGCCGGGCGAGGAGGGCGCTTTTCTCATCAACGCCTACGGCATGATGTACGAAGAGATCACAGCGTCGAGCTTGATCAAGATTGATCACGACGGCAACATCTTGGCCAAGCCCGATTTTGGTGACTTGAACTACGGCATCAACAAGGCCGGTTATGTGATCCACAGCGCGGTGCACTCGGCTCGTCCCGAGGTGGACTGCGTCATTCACACCCACAGCTGGGCCTCCATGGCGGTGTCCTCGCTCGAATGTGGCCTCTTGCCGATCACGCAAACGGCCATGCGCTTTTTGAAGATTGGCTACCACGACTACCAGGGTGTGGTGCTCGATCTGGCCGAACAGGCGTCCTTGGTCCAAGACCTGGGGCAGGGGGAGGCGCTCATCTTGCGCAACCACGGGGCCTTGACGGTCGGCCGCAGCGTGGGCGAGGCCTTCAACTGGATGCACCGCTTGGAGCTGGCTTGCCACGCTCAACTGGCGGCCATGGCCTGCAACACGCCCTTCGTGAAAGTGGCCCCTGAGGTGCTGGAAGAAACCTGGAACAACTACCAGCCCAGCACGCGCAGGCCTTACGGTTTGATGGAGTGGCCCGCCTTGCTGCGCAAACTCGACCGCATGGACCCCAGTTACAAGACCTGAGGTTTGTTTTGCCCCAGGGCTGTGATCACCATTGTTGAATAAACGGAGACACCCATGAAACTCAAAGCCATGACCTTGTTGGGCTGCCTGACGCTTGTGGCGTGGGTTGGAGCGCCGTTGGCCCAGGCGCAAACCTATCCCCAAAAGCCGGTCAAAGTCGTGGTGGCCTTTACCGCTGGGGGCACCACGGACATCCTGGCCCGCACCGTGGCGCAGCAATTGTCTGAAAAGCTCAAGCAGCCTTTTGTGATTGACAACAAGCCCGGCGCAGGGGGCAACTTGGGTACCGAAATGGTGGTGCGTGCAGCGCCCGATGGCTACACCCTGATTGTCAATTCGGTGGGACCGATTGCGGTCAATCCTTCGCTGTATGCCAAGCTCCCCTACAACCCCCTGACCGATCTGGTGCCCATGGTGCAAATTGCCGATGTGCCCAATGTGCTGGTGATTCACCCGTCGGTGCCCGCACAAAACATGGAAGAGTTGGTCGCCTACGCCAAAGCCAACCCGGGCAAGCTCAACTACGGCTCGACCGGCATTGGCACCTCCTCGCATTTGTCGAGTTTCATGTTGGCCAAACGGGTGGGTTTTGAGGCCACCCACATTCCCTACAAAGGGGCAGATGCCTTGAAGGACCTTTTGGCCGGGCGCATCCAGTTCATGTTTGCCACCATCCCGTCGGTCATGCCGCACATCACGGCGGGCAAACTCAAGCCCATGGCGGTCAGCTCGCTCAAGCGCTCCCGTTCCATGCCCGATGTGCCCACCGTGGTCGAAAAAGGTTTTCCCAACTTCGAGGCGGGTTCGTGGTTTGGTTTTTTTGCACCCAAAGGCACGCCCGAATCGGTGATCAACTTGGTCAACAAGGCGGTCAACGAGGTCCTGCAAGTGCCCGCGATCGAGCAGCAAATGGTGGCGCAAGGGGCTGACCCTGCAGGTGGCACCCCCGCGCAGTTTGGACAGTTTGTGCAGCGCGAACACGACAAGTGGCGCTTGATTGTGCGTGACTCGGGTGCGCGGGCCGAATGAACGCCCCCATACGCCCCCTGCGCTTGCTGATGTCGCAGCCAAGCATCGATCAGTTGGGGCCGGCCATCTCAGCGCTCATGGGCCCGCGACCCCATGAGTTGCTGGCGCTGGACACGGCGGTGGCCACGCAGCGCACCGATGCCGATGTGGCCTTCATCTCGCGTGAAGTCACTGGCACCTCGACCAAGCACCAAATTCACCCCGCCTTGCAGCGGGTGTATGACTTGCTGCGCCAATCGCCGGGTTTGAAGTGGGTGCACATCCACTCGGCAGGGGCTGACCGGCAGATCTATCTGGACTTGAAGGCCCGGGGGGTGCAAATTGCCACCTCGTCCGGGGCCAATGCGCAGGTGGTGGCCACCGTGGCCTTGGCGGGCTTGTTGGCTTTGGCCCGGCGTTTTCCGGGTTTGTGGGCCGAGCAACAAGCACGCCAGTGGATCCCGCTGCTCGGTGAACGCATGCCGCGCGACTTGCTAGGCCAAACCGCCACCCTTGTGGGCTGGGGACCGATTGGTCAAAAGTTGGGCAGTTTGCTGCAGGCTTTGGGCTTGCATGTGGTGGCCGTGCGCCAGCACGCCGCATCACCTTGTCAGGCCACGCCCGATGCGGTCGAGCATGTCACATTTGAGCGCTTGCATGAGGTGCTGCCCCGCACCGATTGGCTGATTTTGGCCTGCCCCTTGACCGACAAGACCCGTCAATTGGTCAATGCGCACACCTTGGCCGCCTTGCCAGCGGGTGCTCACCTGATCAATGTGGCGCGAGGTGAGGTGGTGGATGAGCAAGCTTTGGTGTCCGCCCTGCAAAGTGGCCATTTGGGCGGTGCTTTTCTGGATGTGTTTGCGCACGAACCCTTGCCAACAGACTCCCCTTTGTGGGCCATGCCCCAGGTCATGGTCACGCCCCACGCGGCGGGTCATTCGGATGGCAACGAACAGCGCGTTCGTCAGATGTTTTTGGACAATCTGCGGCGCTACACGGCCGGGCAGTCTTTGTTGAACGTTGTGAGCTGAGTTGGGGATTCACTTGACAGCAGCAGCGTTGGTTTTGAGCCAGCAGGCCGACTGGCCAACTGGCAAGGCTCGCTCGGCCAAGCCTGGTCAATGCCAGGGAAACACCCAAAGCAACAAGGCGGTCATGACCAGGTAGCGCAAGAATTTGCCGATGGCCATGTACAAGGTGCAAGGCCAAAAAGGCATCTTCAGCCAGCCAGCCACCGCGCACAAGGGGTCGCCCACCACCGGCAACCAACTCAGTAAACAGGCTTTAGGGCCCAGTTTTTCGAGCCAAGACAGGGCTCGGAGGTGCCCTGGCGTGTCGCGCCAGCGCTTCATGGCGTGCAAGGTGCCTCGGCCCATCCACCAGCTGAGCATGCCACCCAAGGTGTTGCCCGCCGTGGCGACCACCACCGCAGGCCAAAACAGTTCAGGGTTGAGTTTGACCAGCCCAAAAACAACGGGTTCAGAACCCATGGGCAACAAAGTGGCCGAGATGAAGGCCACCACAAACACCGTACTCAAACCGTGTTGCGGCAAAGCCAGCCATTGCAAGAGGTGATTCAACCAAACATCCATCGGGTCAGTGTAGCGGTGTCCGGTTTTGTGGTTTTTTTCCGGGTTACCCGAGGCCCTGAGGTCATGGAACAGTGGAAACGAAGACTGAATCGAATGAATACTTCAAATATAACAAATTGAATAAATGCAAGTTTTCTTTGGACATCAAAAAACAGGAAATATAAAATCTAATAACTGATCTTGAGGTGACAATAGATTCAAAAGGGAGCATGCCGATGAGGGAAAACAAAAACAAACGCCAAAATGTCTGGCGATGGACGCTGTTGGCATGCGCCATTCACGCCTCGTGTGCAGCAGCGGCCACGGGCAATGAGTTTTTGGACATGTCTTTGGAGGAGTTGGTCGATTACCGGCTCATGTCCATGTCGCGCAAAGAGCAGCGTGTGGCCGACATGGCGGCAGCCGCCTATGTGATCTCGGCAGAAGAAATTCGGCGCTCCGGTGCGCAATCCATCCCTGAAGCCTTGCGTTTGGTGCCGGGCCTGAACGTGGCGCAAATGGCGCGAAACCGTTGGGCAGTCAGCTCTCGCGGGTTCAATGAGCGTTTTTCCAGCAAATTGTTGGTGCAAGTCGACGGCCGCAGCGTTTATTCCCCCTTGTTTTCTGGCGTGTTGTGGGAAACGCAAGACCTGATCATGGACGACATCGAACGGATTGAAGTCATCCGTGGCCCAGGCGCAGCCTTGTGGGGCACCAACGCCATGAATGGCGTCATTAACATCGTCACGCGTTCGGCCAGTGCCAGCCAGGGCCAACGGGTCAGTGCTGTGCTGGGCAATGGTCAAACGGCCTCGGCCTCGCTGACTCAGGGTGGCGAGTTGACCCAAGGCGGGCACTACAAGGTGTATGGCAAAGCAAGCAGCATGGGGGGGTCTTTGGAGCGCGACACGGGTTTGACGGGTGTCGATGCGGCCAAGGGGCAGCGCTTGGGCATCCGGCTTGAGCCCAAGCTTGACGGTGGCTCTTTGAGCCTCAAGGCCGAGGTGTACCAAGACCGGTCGCACGATTACTGGGGCACGCCTTCGGTTTTGGCTTTGAGCGACCCGGCCACCCCATTTGCGCGTGACAGCCTCATGAACGAACGTGCCCAGGGCGGGGCCTTGCAAGCGCGTTATGCCTGGAAAGGCAGTGCCGGGGCCGAGAATGTCTTGCAAGCGTCGATTGACCGAGACCGGTCGATTCATGAGGGGCTTTGGGGCTCAGGTGCAGGCACTTCAATGCCCTTGGCAGAGTTGCCTCGATTTATGGACATGGGGGGCAGCAAAACAGATGCCGATGTGGACTTTCAGCAGCGTCAAATTTGGGGTGACCATGATTTCATTTGGGGACTGAACCTGCGCTACACCTCGGACAAGCTGATCTTGCCCACCTCGCCCTATCTTTTGCTGGATGGCGAAAGCCATCGACTGAGTTACAGCGCTTTTGTGCATGACGAAATCACCTTGGTGCCCGAACGCTTCAAGCTGATCGTGGGCTCCAAGTTCGAAAAAGATGGTTTGACGGGGTTCAACATCCAGCCCAATGTGCGCATGCTCTACACGCCGGGACAGAACGAAGCCTATTGGGGGGCTTTGTCGCGTTCGGTGCGTTCGTCGCGCCGCACCGAGAGCCTGGCCACGATTGACATCAGTGCTGCGGATGCTGCCAGTTTCAATGGCGTGACGGGCTTGAACCTGCCGGCCCAGATGCTCACGGCCATCACTCAGATCTCGCCGCGTGCGCAGGCGGGCTTAAAAGCCGAGCAGGCACTCAGTCTGGAGGGCGGTTGGCGCAAACAATTCTCCAATTTCCTGAGCGTCGACGTCTCTTTGTTTGCGTCCGATTACAGCCATTTGCGTGGTGCCCGCATGAACAGCCAACCGGTGGTGGGTTTGCCCGAGGCCCTGGGTTGCTTGGCGGTTTATGGTCCGGGCATGTGCTACTACACCATGTCTGGCTACAACACCAACCTGGACAAGGCCCGTTCATGGGGTGGGGAGCTGTCTCTGGAATGGCATCCCCGTGCCTGGTGGAAGGTGCAGGGCTCTTACAGCCTGTTGCGTGTCAAAGGGAAAATGTCTGGCGACTTCTTGGGTGATATCCAGGTCCGGGCCTTTGAAAACAGTGCGCCACGTCACCAGATTTTGCTGCGCAACAACTTCAACCTCGCCAGCGATCTGAACTTGGACGTGCGCCTGCGCTACAACTCGGGGACGGCCCACTACACCCTCAACACCGACACGCCCACCCCCTTGCCTGGCTATACCGGCCTGGACATGCGACTGGCATGGCAAGTCAACCGCAGCACCGAACTGTCCTTGATGGGGCGCAACCTGCTCAAAGACCGTCACACCGAATTCATCAACATTTTCCCCGTGACCCGGGCGTATGACGTACAGCGCAGCGCTCTGGTTCAAGCGGTGGTTCGTTTTTGAAGGACATGACCATGACCTTTCAAAAAATGAACCGTCTCGCGTGCCTGCGACAAGTCTCTGTGCAGGTGGGGCAAGGCCTTCGCTGGGGTGCCATGTTGTGGTGCTGTTTGTCCTCTTGGACGGCTGCAGCCCAGCCCGCAGGGCAAACGGTGGACCGCATCAAAGCCGCTTATGTGTTCAACTTCGCCAAGTTTGTCGAGTTGCCCGCCTCCGAAGACAAAATTCTTCGGATGTGTGTCATGGGTCGCGATGACCTGAATGGGGCCATGCTCAGCTTGAATCGCCGCGTGGCTCAGGGCCGCGAAATCATGGTCCGCAAGGATGTGGCCATCGAGCAGGCCAAGGAGTGCAGCATGGTCTTTGTGGGCGAGAGTGATGCACGACTTTTGCCTTTGTTGGTGCGGCAATTGGGCTCAGCTTCGGTGCTTTTGGTCAGCGACGCCCGCCAAGCCATGGACCAGGGTGCGCACCTGTCCATGGTTTTCAACGACGATCGGGTGGAGTTTGATGTGAACCTGCTGAACTTGCAAAAATCCAGCATCAAAGCCAGCAGCCAGATGCTCAAGTTGGCCCGCGTGGTCGTTCGATAAGGGCTCGATGGTGCTGACCTTTTCCAATTGGCGTCGAGAAAAACTGCTGCATGCGCCCATGCGCGAGAAGCTCAACCATATTTTGGCCTTGGGCATCTGGTGCGTGCTGATCTTGTTTTTTGTGGTCATCACCTTGTGGCAAGCCAGTCAGACTTTGCAAGCCACACAGGCTGCGGCCAAAAGCCTGGCCGAGCTGGCCGCAGAAAGCAATGCAGCAGCAGTCCTTTTTGAAGACAGCGCTGGGGCCCACAAGCAACTGGAAATTTTCCGGCACATCAAAAATGTGGAAACCGTCGACATTTACACCAAAGCCTCGGGTTCGGTCGCTTTTGCGCATTACCCGTCACGGCTGGGCGACGTGAAGTCAACGCCAAGCACCACCCCAGCGGCCATGCTGGACGGGACCCAAATCTCGCAGCTCACACTCAGCCGCTATGCCATTCGCTTGCCCATTGTTCAAGATGGCGAGCGCATTGGCTTTGTGCTGGTCAAAATCCGGCTGGATGACTTTTGGTGGAACATCGCCATCACCTTGCTGGTGGCCGTGGTGGCCATGATGTTGGCCTATGCGGTGGTGCGCCAATTCATGGGCCAGTTGATCGTCATCATCAGCCAGCCCATTTTGGATTTGGCCGAGGTGATGCGGCGCATCACCTCGGTGCACGACTACAGCCAACGCGCCAAACGTCAAAGCCAGGACGAAATTGGCGAGTTGGTGGCTGGTTTCAATTCCATGCTCGACCAAATCGAGCACAAAGACAAAGCACTGGGTCAATACAGCCAGCAACTTGAATCCGAGGTGCAAGCCCGTACTGCCGAGCTGTTGTTGGCCAAAGAGCACGCCGATGCCGCCAACCAAGCCAAAAGCCAGTTTTTGGCCAACATGAGCCATGAGATCCGCACCCCTCTCAACGGCCTGATCGGTGTCTCTGAGTTGCTGGGCTCGACCGACCCGACTGAGCAGCAGAAAAAACTCATCAGCATGATCAGTTCCTCGTCGTCGACGCTGCTCTACCTGATCAACGACATCCTTGATTTTTCCAAGATCGAGGCGGGCATGCTGCACTTGGAAAAAGTGCCTTACAGCCCGGAACAGGCGGCGCGTCAGGTGGCTGCCTTGTTTGAGCCGCATGCCCAGGACAAAGGTCTGAAGCTGGTGTTTGAGCCACCCGCCGATGGGGTTCCCCTGATGCTGCTGGGCGACCCGCACCGATTCACCCAGGTGGCCAGCAATTTGGTGTCCAACGCCGTCAAGTTCACCGCCCAAGGCCAGGTGAGCGTGGGCTTGGTCTACATGACGCAAAACGACGGCATGACCCGTGTGCGCTGCACGGTGCGCGACACCGGCATTGGCATCAGCGAAGAAGAAGCCCACCGTTTGTTCAGTGCGTTTTCGCAAGCCGATATTTCCATGGCCCGGCGCTATGGAGGCAGCGGCCTGGGCTTGGTCATTTCGCGTCAGTTGTCCGAACTCATGGGCGGGCAAGTGGGTTTTTCCAGCCAACCCGGGCAAGGTTCAGAATTTTGGTTTGAGGTGTGTGGCCCCCGCCTGAAAGACCTGCCGCTGGAAGCCAGCCACACACAGGCCAAAACCCCGCAAACACTGGACTGCACCGTGTTGATCGCCGAAGACAACGATGTGAACCGTGAAATCTTGGTGACCATGCTCAAAACAGCGGGCTGCCGTGTGCTCCAGGCCCACAACGGCTTGGAGGCGGTGCACATCAGCGCGACCGAAGGACACGACATTGTGTTGATGGATGTGCAAATGCCCGAGATGGATGGCATCACCGCCACACGCGCCATCCGTGCTCGCGAAGTGGCGCTGGGCTTGCCCCGCAAGCCGATTTTGGCCTTGACGGCCAATGCCTTGGCCGACGACAAGGCCAATTGTCTGGCCGCAGGCATGGACGATTACCTCACCAAGCCCTTCATGCGCCGCCAGATCCTCGAATTGATGGGCAAGTGGCTCGACCGGGCAAGCGGTCATTGAAGCCATTCGACGGTCAAAACCGCCTCTGCATTGAGCCCATCAAGCTGCAGGGATGCCGCAAGCCCTGAAACGAAGACTGCGCTCGTGGAGCGCAAGTCGCCATCAAGCGGGTGCTGCTGCCCGCCGCAATGGCTAGCACACTTCGCTTTCATTTGCTGAAATATTAAGCAATTACAATCGTGCTTCCTTTTCAGGCCCCCCCACCAAATACCGACCCCCAGTCATGCAGATTGGCCCTTACCTATTGCCGAACAATTTGTTTGTCGCCCCCATGGCGGGGGTGACGGATCGGCCATTTCGCCAGCTGTGCAGGCAGTTTGGGGCGGGTTATGCCGTGAGCGAAATGGTGACTTCGCGGCCCGATTTGTGGGCCTCGCTCAAAACCTCGCGCCGCGCCAACCACGACGGCGAGCCCGGCCCGATTGCGGTGCAAATTGCGGGCACCGAGGCGCAGATGATGGCCGACGCTGCCCGCTACAACATCGACCGGGGCGCGCAAATCATCGACATCAACATGGGTTGCCCGGCCAAAAAAGTTTGCAACAAATGGGCTGGCTCGGCCCTGATGCAAGACGAGCCGCTGGCGCTGGAGATCATCAGCGCCGTGGTTGAAGCGGCTTTGCCTCACGGCGTGCCCGTCACACTCAAGATGCGCACAGGCTGGTGCGATGCCGAAAAAAACGCCCTGAGCTTGGCCCGCGCCGCTGAGAGCGCCGGGGTGCAAATGGTCACCGTGCATGGCCGCACCCGCGAGCAAGGCTACAAAGGCCTGGCCGAATACGACACTGTGGCCGCCGTCAAGGCCGCCTTGCGCATTCCTGTGGTGGCCAATGGTGATGTGGATTCGCCTGAAAAAGCCCGCGATGTGATGAAGTTCACCGGCGCAGATGCCGTGATGATCGGCCGCGCCGCGCAAGGCAGCCCCTGGATCTTCCGTGAGATCGACCACTTTTTGGCCACGGGCGAACACCTGGCCCCACCCCTGGTGGCCGAGGTGCGCCGCGCCTTGCTGGAACACCTGCAAGATCACTACGGTTTGTACGGCGAATACACCGGCGTGCGCTCGGCGCGCAAACACATCGGCTGGTATGTGCGCACGCTGCCCGGTGGCGACGCCTTTCGTGAACACATGAACACCCTGGAAACCGCAGACGGACAACTGGCCGCCGTGGCTGCTTATCTGGACGGCTTGGCCGAGCAGATGGAGCGTCTGCCCCAGCGCCAGGCCCAGCGCCCCGAGGCCTGCACCGATTTAGAGACCACGCCATGAGCGAACCCCAATCCATTGAAAACTGCATCCGGGACAACCTGGACATTTACTTCCGCGACCTGGACGGCACCGACCCCACGGGTCTTTACGACATGCTGGTCAAGCTGGTCGAAAAGCCACTGCTCGACGTGGTGATGAACCAGTCTGGGCAAAACCAGTCACGCGCCGCCGAATGGTTGGGCCTGAACCGCAACACCTTGCGCAAGAAACTGCTCGAACACGATTTGTTGAAATGAAGCTGGGGCGGCCTGCTCCCGCCCAGCCCACTTGAATACCTGCCGGAACCCTTTAGCCCGGCCCCACCTTAAATACTCTGAATTTTGAAGAAAGCCCCCATGAGAGCCCTCATCTCTGTCTCCGACAAAACCGGCATCGTCGAACTCGCGCGTGACCTGCACGCCTTGGGCGTGGGCCTGATCTCCACCGGCGGCACCGCCAAACTGCTGGCCGAGCAAGGCCTGCCCGTGACCGAGGTGGCCGAAGTCACCGGCTTCCCCGAAATGCTCGATGGCCGCGTCAAAACACTGCACCCCAAAGTGCACGGCGGCTTGCTGGCGCGCCGCGACACGCCCGAGCACATGGCGGCATTGCAAGCGCATGGCATCGAGACCATCGACCTGCTCATCGTCAACCTCTACCCCTTTGAGGCCACCGTGGCCAAGCCCGGTTGCACACTGGCCGACGCCATCGAGAACATCGACATCGGCGGCCCCGCCATGGTGCGCTCTGCCGCCAAAAACTGGAAAGACGTGGGCATCGTCACCGACGCCAGCCAATACGCCGACGTGATCGCCGAGCTCAAAGCCAGCGGCAAACTCAGCGACAAACTGCGTTTTGCCTTGTCGGTGGCCGCGTTCAACCGCATCAGCCAATACGACGGTGCGATCAGCAACTACCTCTCCAGCGTGAACTTTGAAGCTGAAAAACTGAGCGAAGACTACGTGCCCGAGCGCGCCCAGTTCTCAGACCAGTTCAACGAGCAATACGTCAAGGTGCAAGACCTGCGCTACGGCGAGAACAGCCACCAGCAAGCCGCTTGGTACCGTGACTTGGCTCCAGCGGCTGGGTCTCTGGCCACTGGCGTGCAGCTGCAAGGCAAAGAACTGTCTTACAACAACATCGCCGATGCCGATGCGGCTTGGGAATGTGTGAAGAGCTTCGAGAACACCGCGTGTGTGATCGTCAAACACGCCAATCCCTGCGGCGTGGCCGTGGGCGCGACCGCACTCGAGGCCTACAGCAAAGCCTTCCAAACCGACCCCACCAGCGCGTTCGGCGGCATCATCGCCTTCAACCGCCCGGTGGACAAAGCCGCTGCCGAAGCGGTGAGCAAGCAATTCGTCGAAGTGCTCATGGCCCCCGACTTCAGCGCCGAAGCGCTCGAAGTGTTCAAGAGCAAAGTGAATGTGCGCTTGATGAAAATCGCGCTGCCTGCCAATTACGGCGATGTGCGCAACGCACTCGAAACCAAACGCGTGGGCTCAGGTCTGTTGCTGCAAAGCGCGGACAACCACGAGTTGGCGTTGGCCGACATGAAAATCGTCACCGTCAAACAACCCACCCCCGAAGAACTGCACGACCTGCTGTTCGCCTGGAAAGTGGCCAAGTTCGTCAAATCCAACGCCATCGTGTTCTGTAAAAACGGCATGACCATGGGCGTGGGCGCTGGCCAAATGAGCCGCCTCGACTCCGCCCGCATCGCCAGCATCAAGGCCGAAGCCGCCAAGCTGAGCCTGCAACACACCGTGGTCGCCAGCGACGCCTTCTTCCCCTTCCGCGACGGCCTCGACGTGGTGGTGGATGCAGGCGCTACTTGTGTTGCCCAGCCCGGTGGATCCATGCGCGACCAAGAAGTCATTGACGCCGCCAACGAGCGTGGCGTGGCGATGGTGTTCACGGGTGTGCGCCACTTCCGTCATTGACATCAACGGTCACGACGAACCAAATTTTCACGGCGAGTGCAGCGCAGCAGCGCAAACTTGGCTCGCCTTGTGCGCCGCGATCTCTGGTGCATCATTTCTGTGCACCCACGTCATTAGGCCCGATGCTGATTATTCGCTGATATCATTGGCAACATCATGAAAATCATGTTGCTGGACACCAACGTGCTGGTTGCAGGCTTGAGCAGCGCTCGGGGCGCGTCGTATGCACTGCTTCAAGCGGTGGCTTCGACGCGTTTGCGCGTGGTGGCGTCGCCTGCTTTGTGGCTTGAATACGAGTCGGTGCTCAAGCGCGATTCGATACGGGCCTTGCATGGTTTTTCTGTTGAGCAGGTCGATGCGTTTTTGTCCGCCTTGGCCCTTTGGGTGGAGCCGGTGAGCTTGCATTACATCTGGCGGCCACAGTTGCGCGACCCGGGTGATGAGATGGTGCTCGAGGCCGCTGTCAACGCGCGGGTACATGCCCTGGTCACCTTGAATGTGAAAGATTTTTCGATCGCCGCGCCACGCTTTGGCCTGGCTGTCAAAACACCAGCCCAGGCTTTGGCTTTTTTGGAGGATGCCGTATGAGTACTTTTGCGCTTCGTTTGCCCGATTCTTTGTATGCCCATGCACGCAAGTTGGCAGAACAAGATCAGGCTTCGCTCAACCAGTTCATTACTGTGGCTGTGGCCGAAAAGGTGTCCGCCCTCAACGCAGTGGCTTTTTTTGCCGAACGTGCTGGTGCGGCCAAGCCGGGCGATTTGGCCAGCTTTTTGGCGATGGTGCCCGAACGTTCTCCGCTGGAGGGTGATGAGCGATGAGCCGTTTCACCTTGATCCTTAACGGGCAGCATTTTTTTGAGGATCAAGCATGACCTTGAGTTTTGGCCCATTGGGCCTGTCCCCCGCGCTGCAACGCGCCGTGTCCGACATGGGCCTCTATGCCCCCACCCCCATCCAGGCCGAGGCGATTCCGGCTGCCCTGAAGTTGGCCGATGTGTGGGCCACTGCGCCCACCGGCTCGGGCAAGACGCTGGCTTTTGCGCTGCCGCTGCTCCAGCACCTGCTGGCCGCACCGCGCCAGACCAATTTTCGCCGCCCCGTGCGTACGCTGGTGCTGGTGCCCACGCGCGAGCTGGCGGTGCAGGTGGGCGATGTGTTGGCCAATTTGGCTTACAAGCTGCCGCAATCCTTGAAAGTGAACACCGTGTTTGGTGGCGTGTCGGTCAACCCTCAAATGATGGCGCTGCGTGGTGGTGCCGACATCGTGGTGGCCACGCCGGGTCGTTTGCTTGACCTGATTGACCAGAACGCTTTGCGCCTGGCCGATGTGCAGCACTTGGTGCTGGACGAAGCCGACCGCTTGCTGGATTTGGGCTTTGCCGACGAGCTGCAGCGCGTGCTGGCGCTGCTGCCCGCCCAACGTCAAACCTTGTTGTTCTCGGCCACGTTTGCACCCGAGGTGGAAGCCTTGGCGGCCAAGCTGCTGCGTGATCCGGTGCGCATCACAGTAGAGGCTTTTGAAGGCCACCAACCCGACATCACGCAACGCGCCATCCGCGTGGACGAGAAAAGTCGCACTGCCTTGCTGCGCCACCTGATCACCGAAAACGGCTGGAAACAGGTGCTGGTGTTTGTGGCCACGCGTTACGCCTGCGAGCATGTGGCGGGCAAGCTCTACAAGGCGGGTGTGTTTGCCACGCCTTTCCATGGCGAGATGAGCCAAGGTGCAAGGCAAGAGGTGCTGAGCGAATTCAAGGCCGGACGCTGGGATGTGGTGGTCACCACCGACCTGGCCTCACGCGGCATCGACATCGCCATGCTGCCCGTGGTCGTCAACTATGACTTGCCGCGCTCGGCCACCGATTACACCCACCGCATCGGTCGCACGGGCAGGGCGGGTGCGCATGGCGACGCGGTGAGCTTTGTCACGGCTGCAGCGCTGGCGCACTGGCAGCTGATCCAGAAACGCGAAAGCTTGGAGCTGCCTTTGGAGCAGGTGCCAGGTTTTGAGCAGACCGAAACCCCGCCGCCGCCATCTCCCGGCAATGGCGGCATCAAGGGTTCACGGCCCAGCAAAAAAGACAAGCTGCGGGCGGCAGGTCTGCTCAAATCGAACAATTGATCCGACCGCAGGCTGTTGTCTGTATCTTTGTAGGAGCCCACCCCCGTGGGCGATGGCTTGCCCTGGCGGTTGGATGCCATCGCCCACAGGGTAGGTTCCTACAAGCAGCCCATCAGCCCATCCACCCGGGCAACCAAGTGGCGATGCCCGGCACCATGAAGACGGCCACCAGCAGCAACACGCTCATCGCCAAATAAGGCGTGACCGCCAAAAAGATGTGCGTCATGGTGACCGACGGTGGTGCCACACCCCGCATGGTCATGAGCAGCAAACCATGGGGCGGCAAAAGCAGACCCATTTGCATGCAGATGAGGAACAACACACCAAACCACACCGGGTCAATGCCCAAGGCGTTCACGATGGGCATGAAGATGGGCAGGGTGATCATCATCATGCTGACCTGGTCCACAAAGATGCCCAGAAAAATCAGGAAGAGCATCATGCCGATCAGGATCTGGTTGGCCGACAAACCTTGTTCGGTGATGAGCTGCACCAGGCCCGAGCTGGCCCCCGAAAAAGACAAAATTTGTGCGAAGGTGGTGGCCCCCAAAATGATGAACAAAATCATGCCGGAGATGCCCGCCGTGCCCTTGAGGGCCTTGAGCACCGCTTCCCAGCGCAAGGCACGGTAAAGCGCGGCCAGCAGCATGGTGGCAAAGGCACCGAGCGCTGCGCATTCGGTGGGCGTGGCCCAACCCGCTGCCAGTGCGCCCACCACCACCCCAAAAATCGACAAAGTGGGCAAAACATAAGCGAACAGCGGTTGCAAACGGTCCCAACCTTGGTGCTCAACGGCCTCGGTGTCGGTGGGGGCCAGATGGGGGCTGATGCGCACCCGCACAACGATCCAGGCCACAAACGCCACCGACAACAGCAGCCCGGGAACAACACCGCCCAGCAGCAGCTTGGAAATCGAGATGCCCGAGAGCGAACCCAGCAAAACCGTCAGGGCCGAAGGCGGAATCAGCATGTCCACCGCGCCAATCGCCATGATGGGGCCGGTGGCCATGGTGGGGTGGTAACCGCGTGCCAGCATCACGGGCAGCATCAGGGCACCCAGCATGGCCGTGGTGGCAATGGTCGAGCCTGAGATGGCCGAAAACACCGTGCCCGCCACCACAGCAACCACCGCCAGGCGTCCAGGAACGCGCACGATCAAGCGCTCGACCCCGTCGATCACCTTCACGGCCAAACCGGTGTGGAACAGAATTTCGCCCATCAGCACAAACAGTGGGATGGGTGTGAGGGCAAAAGCGGTGACTGAACTGACGCTGTTGCGCACCAGTTGCACCAATCCGGGTTCGCCCCCCATGTAAAGCACGGCCCCGATGATGTTGACGCCCAAAAAAGTCAACGCCACGGGCATGCCCATGAACAGCAGCAAGGTGGAGCCGCCCAACATCAACCAGGCTGCGATGGGCCAACTGCTCATGTGCAGACTCCAGACGAGAAATATAAAAACATATCGAACAGTCTCAAGCTGCGCTCACCGCATCCTGTCGTGGTCCGCGTTCGGCATGCAGCAGGCGGTGCATGCGAAACACCATCTCGATGGACAGCAGCACAAACACCACCGGCAAGGGCGCGAGCGACCACCACTCGGGCGTGACCAGGGTTTTGATGCTCAGAGAACCTGCCGCATAACTGGCCCAAGTGGCCAAAGCGCCGTACCAGGCCAGCACCAGGCAGCACAGCAAACCCAGCACATCGCACACCCATTCCAGAGCCCAAGCCATGCGCGGTGGAATGGCCTGCAAAAAAATGTCCACCCGGATGTGCTGGCCCTGACGCAGCAGCCAAGGGGCCACGCACATCGTGATCAGGTAGAGCATGAGTTCAGACACCTCGTTGCTCCAGGACAGCCCCAGCGGCATGCCTGGAATGGCCAGGTTGCGCAACGCCACATCGGCCACGATGATGAGCATCATGGCCAGCAGCAGCAGGCAGCCCAGCAGGGCCAGACCCGACAGCCACCGGCCAAATCGCTCAGACAGCGCTTGCATCATTTGGAGAACAGCGCCTTGAACCGAGCGGCCACTTCAGGGCTTTGCTTGGCAGCACCGGCCCAGCCGATGTCGTAAGCCTTGTCGCGAAAGGCCTTGCTGGTGGCGGCATCAAAGGTGATGGTCTGGATACCCGCCTTGGTCTGGCGTGCGATTTCATCGGCCCCGTAGCGTGCCCAGAACGTGTTCTCGGCCTCCAGCGCCAGCAACTGTTTTTGCAGGTAGTTGCGCTGCGTGTCGTTGAGCTTTTTGTAGGCCGGCAGGTTCATGATCAGCGAGACCTCGGCGTCGTAAAAGCCCGGGTCGATGCGGAACTTGGTTTTTTCATGCCAGTTGAAGTCAAAAATACCGCCAATGGGCCAGCCATAACCGTCCACCACACCGCGCTCCAGCGCGGTGTAAACCTCGCCGGGTGGCGTGGTGATCACGCTGGCGTTCAGCGCTTGAAAGAAGTCGCGGTACACGGGCGTGATGCGGATTTTTTGACCCGCCAGGTCGGGCTTGTCGACCTTCTTGTTGGTGTAGATGTGGAAGGGCTGGTTTTCGACCATGCGGGCCAGATACTGCATGTTGCCTTTTTCGTTCCAGACCTTGTTGATCGCATCAAAGGCCCCGTTCTTGCGCTGCTCGGCCACCGGGATCTGCGTCAGTTTCAAAAAGTCGGCCTCGGGCATCACGTTGGTGTAGAAAGCGCCGGTGTTGAGCGCCATGTCGACCACGCCGGTTTTGACCGCGTTGCCCAGCTCAAACGAGGGAATGGCACGGGGGCCGCCGATGAAGTTGATTTGCAACACGCCTTTGCCTTCGGCGTTGACCTTGTTGATCCAGGGCTGCAGGCGTTGCACGTAGATGCCGTTTTCGGCAAAGCCACTGATCAGGCGCAAAGTGACCTCTTGCGCCAGTGTGGCCGAGGTGGCACCGAGGGCCAGAACCAGTGCCGTGGCCTGGGTGAGTAAACGTCGTTTCATGGGCTTGTCTCCTGAGTGTGTGGAAGGTGGATGGGAAACTTGAAGGGTAGTCCTGCCGGATCGGATGCATGCGTCACGCAGGTGCCAGCTGGCTCAGGGCATGCTCCAGCGCCTGGCCGCTGTCGTCGGCCAGCGCCGCTTTGCGCAAGGCGCTCAACCGGTTGGCTGCATCGGGCAGCTGCTGCAGGCGCGGCAAGGCTGCCATGAGTATTTCAAAATGTCGCCAGCCACGGGCATGGGTGTCGCCGTAGCCTTTGACCAGCTGCTGCGCACGCAGCACCTCCAGGGCCAGATCGGCATGTTGCGGCAGCAGCGCCAAGGTCTGTGCCCACCAGGCATTGATGCGTTGATGTTCGGTTTCGTAGCGCAGTGACAAGGGCCGAATGCGGCGCAAGCTGGCCACGCCATAAAGCAGCAAAAACCCGCGCAAGGAACTGGTTTTCACCACGCGCCCTTTTTGCGTGAAACGGCCCACCACGGCGCGGGCTGTTTTTGAAGCCAGCAACCACCGCCCCAAACCTGCAGGCAAGGTGTCGGCGATTTCTTCGAGGCGCGGGTGCATGAACTCGTGGATGTCGATGAGCTGTTTGTCGCTCTGGTTGACCTCTTGGCTGACGCGGGCGAAACGTGAGCGGCGTGTTTTCAGATCGGCCACACGCACCGTGTCTTCGTAGGACATCCAAAGTGCCAGGTGCCGAGCACCTTCGCGCAAGAGGTCTTCGGCCAAAGCCGGGGCCAATGTGGCCGAGGCCAAAGCTTGGGCCAGGTCTTGCAAGTACCCCGCATACAGGGTGGCATAGCCCACACTTTGGTAATCGGCCAGGCGCGTCAAACCCGAAGCGATGACGGGGTGCGCCGATGGGGCAAATGTGCCCTCCAAACTGTTCGCCAAGGCCTGCAGCTTGGGGCCGACTTGGCGGTGCAAGGGCAGGGCAAGCGGGGTGACATCGGCCACGTTTGTCGTCTGGGGATGCAGCACTTGCTTAGCCGCATCAAACCCGGCGGCAAAAGCTTTCAGACTGGTTTTGACACCCACGCCGCTGCGCTCGATGGTGGCTTCAAACTGCGCCCGAGAAAACGGCAAACGTTCACAGGCGGCCAGCGCACCATACAAGGCGGGGGCAATCAGGCTGCCGGTTTGCTCTGCCAGTTGGGCAAAGTCGGCGCTGATGAACAACTTGGCAGCCGCTTGTGCACCGGCGAGCAGCTTGGCCTCGTCCACACGCCCATCGCCCATGGCGGTGCGCTCGGTCATGGAATAGACGCGGTGCGAGGACGCAATGAAGGTGGTTTTGTGGGGGTCCACCAGCCCGCGTTGTAAGGCGCGACCGGCTTCCATCAATTCGGAGGCCAACACGATGTCGACTTCGCCCGGAAACGGGCTGAGCGCCATCACGGGCATTTGCCCTGAAGGCGATGCCGATTGCGGGTACATCTCGATGTAATAGATGGTGGCCCCGGTGCGTTGCGCCACGCCGGGCACCGAGGTGGTCTGGGCCCAATGGCCGTTGTGTTCGGCCAAGTCGACCAGCCAGTCGGCCAGCACGCCGCCGCCTTCTCCGCCCATGGCCAAAATGGCCAGGCTGATGATGCCTTGGGGTCGCTTTGTGTCGTTCATGCGGCAATGCCTTCCAGTCGGCGCTCAATGCGGTTTTGCAGCCAGCCAATCACCCGCTGGCGCAGGCCTTGTTTGAAGCGGTCCCAGGCGCTGGGGTTGTTGATGATCTCGGCCCGGTAAAACGAGGGGCAGAGCACCGCCGCGTGCGCGACCTCGCCGCACAGGCCGCAGCCCACACAGCTGTCGGCCACGGCCGCCACCGGGTCTTGGCGCAGCGGATCGGGGTTGGGCTTGATGCTGAGCGATGGGCAGCCCGACAGGCGAATGCAGGAGTGGTCGCCGGTGCAGGTGTCGGGGTCGATTCCAAAGCGCTCGCGCACCACGCGCTCGCCTTTCTGGATGCGCTGGCGAATCAGCGGCTTGACACGGCGCTGGCGATTGAGCATGCACTCGCTTTGCGCCACGATGACCTTGGGGCCTTGTTGTTTCGTGGTCAGGGCGTCGCGCAAAGCCTGGCGCATTTGGTCCAGGCTGTAGGTGTTGGTGACCGTCTTGACCCACTCCACGCCGACGCCGCGCACGGCTTTTTCAATCGGGTTGTTGGTGTTGCGGATCGGGTTGATGGCTTTGGACGAGAGCACGTCCTGCCCGCCGGTCGCAGCCGAATAACCGTTGTCCACGACCAGCAGCAAGTTGTCGGACTGGTTGAACACCGCGTTGCCCACGCCGCTGGTCAGGCCGTTGTGCCAAAAGCCCCCGTCGCCCATGATCGAGACGGTGCGCTTGCTCGTCTCGTTGGTGTTGAAGGCCGAAGCGCCCGCCCAGCCCAGGCCATAGCCCATGGTGGTGGCACCAATGTTGAAAGGCGGCAGGATCGAAAACAAATGGCAGCCGATGTCGCAACTCACATGGTGCTGACCCAGCTCTTTTTCGATCATCTTGATGGCCGTGAAGATGGGCCGCTCCGGGCAACCGGTGCAAAACGAGGGCGGACGCGGGTGCACCTGGGCCACGGCTTCGCTGATCGCCAGTTGGTTGCTCGCTTGAACTGCGGGCACCGTTGCTGGCAGCAAGTGCGCCGCGTATTGCGCGATGAACGCCCGGATGCCTTTCAGCACCACCCCACCGGTGTACTCGCCGCCCATGGGCAACACATCCTTGCCGTGCACCTCGGTGTTCAGACCCGCCTTGTGCAAGATGCTGTGGATGTTTTGCTCGATGAAGTCGGGCTGGCCTTCTTCCACCACCAGCAGGCCGCGCTTGCCTGTACAAAAGCGTTTGAATTCATCGTCGACCAGGGGGTAAGTGATGTTCAGCACATACAGCGGGATGTCGGTCTTGCCAAAGTCATCGGCCAGGCCCAGCAGCTGCAGTGCACGCACCACACCGTTGTACAGGCCGCCCTGCATGACGATGCCAAAGTCTTGCGCGTCTTCGGAGAAAAACTCGTTGAGCTGGTGTTCCTGAATGAATTGGACCGCAGCGGGCCAGCGCTTGTGTGTTTTTTCTTGCTCGTGCAGGTAGCTGGCGGGCGGCAACACGATGCGGTTGACATCGCGTTTGGGGTTTTCGATGGCGTCTTTCAGCGTGAAGCTGGGGCGCACGTTGTCCCGGGTGGGAAAACGGCCGTGTACATGGCAGGCGCGGATGCGCAACTCCAGCATCACCGGCGTGTTGCTGGCCTCGGACAACTCAAAGCCTTTTTCCACCGCGTGCACGATGCTGGGCAGGTTGGGACGGGGGTCGATCAGCCAGACCTGCGATTTCATGGCAAAGGCGTGCGAGCGCTCTTGCATGATGCTGGAACCTTCGCCGTAGTCCTCGCCCACGATCAGCATGGCCCCGCCGGTGACGCCGCCTGAGGCCAGATTGGCCAGTGCGTCCGACGCCACATTGGTACCCACAGTGGATTTGAAGGTGACCGCGCCGCGCAGAGGGTAGTTGACCGAGGCGGCCAAAGTGGCGGCGGCCGTGGCTTCGGAGGCGCTGTGTTCAAAATGCACACCCAGTTCTTGCAGGATGTCGTTGGCGTCGGTCAGCACATCCATCAGGTGCGAGATCGGCGCACCCTGGTAGCCCGCCACATACGACACGCCCGATTGCAGCAAAGCCTTGGTGACGGCCAAAATGCCTTCGCCATGGAATTCGTCGCCATCGCCCAAGCGCAGTTTTTGCACCTCTTGCACAAACGAGCGTTCAGCCATGCCCAAAACCTTTCATGGGGCCTTGCCCCGTGGTGTTGCCTGATCAAGTGAGGGCAATTTAGGCCAGCTGAGGCCTTGTCGCAAATGGATTCTTTCAATGCAGTACATTGATCGTGTGAATAATTAGGGGCAACCCTTATTCACATGAACCATGGGCAAAGCATGAATTTCCGACAACTCGACCTGAACCTCTTGCGGGTGCTGGTGGCCATCCACCGCAGCCGCTCGGTCACGGCGGCGGGCAAGGCGTTGGCCTTGTCGCAGCCCGCCACCAGCAACGCCTTGGCCCGTTTGCGCGAATTTTTTGGCGATGAATTGTTTGTGCGCTCGCCCGCTGGTTTGCAGCCCACGCGGCTGTGCGAACAATTGGCACCCGCCATGCAATCGCAGTTGCTGGCCATGGAAAGCCTGGTGCTCAACCACCAGCCTTTTGACGCATCCAGCAGCCACCGCCATTGGCGTTTGTCTTTGTCCGACTTGGGCGAAATTTTGTTCTTGCCGCGCCTGGCTTCGGCGTTGCGCAAAGTCTCGCCCCATGCGAGTTTGTCCAACGTGTCGGTGGATGCGTCCCAAGTGGCTGCTGCCCTGGAATCGCGTGACATCGACATGGCCATCGGCATCCTCAAGCCGCAGCACCGGGGCATACGCAGCCAGCTGTTGTTCAAGGAACGCTATATGGCCATCTCTTCCAAAGACTGGTCACCCAGCCCACCAGGGCGCAGCAAGACGCTCAGCCCAAGCCAACTGGCGCAAGCGAATTTTGTGGTGGTCTCGCCCACGGCGACCTTCCATGGGAGCGTGGAAAAAATGCTGGCGGGCATGAAACTCCAAGACCGCATCTTGGTGCGTCCACGCCACTTTGGCGCGATCGCCGAGCTGGCGCAAAACACCGATTTGCTGTGCATCGTGCCCGAGATGTACGCCCGCGAACTGAGCCAGCGCGTGCAGCTGCAGATGTGGGCCTTTGAGGATGCACCTGTTTATGAGGTGCACATGCTGTGGCACAGCAGCACCGAGCAGGACTCGGATCAGCAATGGCTGCGGGCAGAGGTGGAGCGCTTGTTCACGCGGGGTTGAGGAGTGAATCTTTGCTGCAGGTGGTCGTGGTGTGCGGGTGGCCATCGGCCGCATCCGCATTGGTAATCCCGCGAAAAGTGTATTGATGGTGGGTTTGCGCGGCGTAGGCAAAACCGTGTTGCTGGACAGAATGCGTCAGGACGCCGAAGCCAGTGGGGTCTACACCCTGAAGCTGGAGGCTCCCGAAGACCGCTCTTTGCCAGCCTTGTTGGCACCTCAGTTGCGCTTGATTTTGCTCAAACTCAGCGCTGTCGAATCGGCCAAAGCCTATGCGACGCGCGGGCTGCGTGCTTTGGCTGGTTTTGCCAAAGCCCTCAAGGTCAAATTCAACGACATCGAGGTTGGGCTCGACTTGGAGCCCGAGTTGGGCTTGGCCGACAACGGCGACTTGGAGGGCGATCTGGCTGTGTTGTTGGAGCAGGTGGGCTTGGCGGCTCAAAGTGCCAAAACTGTCGTGGTCACGTTCATCGATGAACTGCAATTCGTGAAAGAGGCCGAGCTTGCCGCGCTCATCACCGCATTGCACCGATGTGCCCAAGCCAAGTTGCCCGTGACCGTGATTGGGGCCGGCTTGCCTCAATTGTTGGCGCGGGCGGGACAAGCCAAATCTTATTCTGAGCGCTTGTTTGATTACCCCATGGTCGGCCCTTTGTCACTGGCCGACGCCAGCCAGGCCATCACCCGTCCAGCGGAAGAACTCAACGTGGTGTTTGAGCCCGAAGCCATCGATGAAATTTACAAAGACACCGACGGCTATCCATACTTTTTGCAAATGTGGAGCAAGTACGCCTGGGATGTGGCGACGATCAGCCCCAACTCGCGTACGGATGTCCAGCGGGCCAGGTTGTTGACCGAAGCAGACTTGGATGAAAGCTTTTTCAAAACCCGTTTTGAACGCTGCACTCCCAGCGAACGGCGCTACCTGCGGGCCATGGCATCGCTGGGCTCTGGTCCGCACCGCTCGGGTGATATCGCTGCGGCGCTGGGACGATCCATCAACACCTTGGGCATGGTGCGAAGCAGCCTCATCAACAAAGGCATGGTCTGGAGCCCCAGCCACGGAGATACGGCGTTCACCGTGCCCTTGTTCGACCAGTTCATGCTGCGCGCCATGCCGGGCGACGGTTGGCGGCAGGTGTGATGCTGGGGCTGATGCGCCCCCTGAATGGCAACACAAGGACCTGAATTGACACCGTCAATTCAGTGACTGCTCAAATTAAGGTCTTAAAATAACCTTGCATTTTGATAAATCACCTATCAAAATGCAAGGATGATTGATCGTATTTTCATGGCCGATTTGTCGGACCGATTGTCTTTTTATCCGGGTGTTGTTTTGCTAGGCGCTCGCCAAGTGGGCAAGTCCACCTTGGCGCGGCAGGTGGCGGCGCAAACGCCAGGCGCGGTATTTCTGGATCTGGAACTTCCGGCTGACCGGGCCAAACTTGACAACCCCGCTGCATTTTTTGCTGCGCACCGTGACCACTTGGTGGTCATTGACGAAGTGCAAACCATGCCCGACTTGTTTGTGCAGCTGCGCCCCGAAATCGACGCGGACCGACGGCCTGGACGTTTCTTGTTGCTGGGTTCTGCCAGTGGGGTGTTGCTCAGGCAAACAGCTGAATCGTTGGCTGGGCGGGTCAGTTACCTGGAGTTGCCGCCTTTGCTGTGGTCCGAAGTCCAGGCCAAAGTTCAACCTGGAGGGGCTGCCCATCAAGAAGCCACCAGCGACCCTGCACACAAGGACACGCAGCAGTTGTTGGCCCTGCAATCGCATTGGCAACGCGGGGGCATGCCCCTGAGTTGTTTGGCCAAAACGGACGCGCAATCGCTGCGCTGGCGCAACGATTACTTGCAATCGGTGGTTCGACGAGATTTACCCAGCTTGGGCATTCACATTCCCAGCGAAACCTTGTGGCGTTTTTTGCGCATGCTGGCGCACCAGCATGGGCAACTTTTTAATGCTTCGGCGCTGGCCGTGGCCATGGGCGGCATCTCACCCATCACTGTGGGCCGCTACCTCGACATCTTTTGTGATGCCCTGATCGTGCGCAAAGTTGAGCCCTATTTCGTGAACCTGGGCAAGCGTCTGGTCAAGTCGCCCAAGGTGTATTTCCGCGACACGGGCTTGCTGCACGCCCTGCTGGGCATAGGCAACGCGCAAGACCTGCAAGGCCATCCTATGTCGGGATTTTCGTGGGAGGGGTTGGTGGTCAACCACATCGCCGCATTGTTGCCCTTGATCGCGGGTGGCAACGCGAGTCTGCACTTTTTCCGAACCGCCGCTGGGGCCGAACTCGACGCCGTGGTCGACACGGGGCAAGAGCGCTTGGGGTTTGAAATCAAGCTCTCCGACGCCCCCCGCGTGACCAAAGGCTTCTGGAACGCCTGCGCCGACCTGCAAGTCAGCCGCGCTTATGTGGTGGCCCCCGTGTCGAGTAGCTGGCCGCTGTCAGACAAGGCGCAGGTGATTGGGCTTTTGGATGTGGGGCGGGTCTTGGGGATTGTTGAGCCTTGACGCCGCAGCTGGCCAGGGGCGGCGACTTTGCCGACGGTGTGATTGCAGCCGATCGTGAGCTGCTGGGCGGCACCGAGTTTGTGTCATTTGAGCAGCAGGCCATTCAGCTGCTGAAGGCACAAAAACGCAAGGCGCGGTTGTTGGTTGCGTAGCTTTGAATTGGTTTCTCCAAATAACCACCAGTTTTTTCGGCGACTTTCACTGTTGTTCTGGTCTCGCTCAGGCTTCACCCTTTCCATCGCCCTTGTCACTGGCGGGCAGCAGGCCCACGTCTTCGGCAAACATGCTGAACAGGCAGCGCGTCAGGAAGGCGCCGACCTGGTGAGCGGGGTGTCCATCGGCCTCCAGGCTTTTGGCCAAGGTGGCCAGTTGTTTGGCCACTTCGCGGGTCACTTGGGCGTTGGCGTAGCAGGGGTCCAGCGCCATGGGGTCGGTCCAAATTTGGCGCAGGCGGTGGCGGATTTTTTCGTCGCGCAGGTCTTGCAGCTTGATCTGGTAACTGCGCGGATCAGGAAAGGGAATGTAGTTGCCGCCGGTGCGGCTGAACTCGGCGAACAGCTGGATGACTTGGCCCACGTCGATCAACAGGAGTGGCCGCGTTTGTAGCAGTCCACGTACCGGTCTGATTCTTGGCCGTCAGCATGGGCTTCTTTCAAAGCGCGTTCAAACATGTAGTCCCGGTCTGCGGTGGCTTGCGGCCTGGGCACGTCCAGCAGTTCGCACAGTTCAATGATGAAGCTTTGCGATGTGGCGAGTTCGCTGGCGGTGCTGATTGCCCAGCGCTGGATGAAGTTTTCGGCGCGCTCGTCTTGAGTATTTATGGGGTCCATGATTTATATCATGGACCAAAAAGAAAACTTTTTATTCAATATTTAGCGTCTTCCTGCGGATCTTCGTAGTCGTCTTGTGCCTTGATCACACGCACACCGTGCTTGCTCAAAATCTCCACATACACCGATGTGGCCCCTGTTTTGGCGGCGGCGTCCACGGCTTCGATCACGGCGCTCACGCGAACCACTTCGGCGGTGTCGGCGGTCAGGCCCACTTTGCAGTCAAAGTCCCAAAAGTCCACGCCTTTGGGCACGTCGCGGTTGCGTTCGCGTTTGAAGTATTTGCGGATGTCGTGCTTGACGGCTTCGAGCACGCGGTCGGGGTGCTTGCCTTCGGCTTGCAGAGGGAAGTTCTTTTTCATGGGGGGTCCTGAGGGGTGGGCAAGCGCCCGGTCTGGACGTGAATGCAGTGGCGAATTATCGCTGGTTTGCTTGGGCGCACGGGGCAATACGGTGGTGCACATCAAGACGGCTTGTGCATATTGATGCATTCATGCAAAAATGCAGACATGCGAACTTCACTTGATTTTCCCGACGCGCTGTTCAAGCACCTCAAAACCCGTGCAGCCCAAGAGGGCCGGACCCTGCGCGACCTGGTCATTGAGCTGGTGGAGCGGGGCTTGACCGCCCGCGAGGTGGTGGACCCGCAAAAGCGGTTTGAGGCCAGGCCACTGATCATTCCAAACCAAGGCCCATTGCCGCTGCATCTGAGCAAATTGACCAATGCCGATTTGTATGAATTGATCAACGAGGAAGACGATGAGCGAACCATCCAGCTCTTGGGGCGTGGCTGAGGCCTCGGCCAACTGGCGATTGGCAGCGGGTGATTTGCTCGATGTGAATGTGTGGGTGGGGCTGTGCAGTGCCGCTCACCCGTTTCATTCGCAGGCCATGCGCTACTGGAAATCGGCATGCGAAGCAGCAACGCCTTTGTGGTTTTGCCGCAGCACCATGATGGGTTTGGTGCGCGTGCTGTCGCAGCCCCGGGCGATGGGCCCCAATGTGTTGAATCTGACGCAGGCCATGGCCATGTACCGCCAATGGCTGGAAACGCCAGCCGTGGGATTGTTGGCCGACCCGCCTGGTTTGGATGACGCCATTGCGCAGTTACTGGGGCGTCGCGGTGAGCCCCAGCCCATTCGCTTGTGGACCGACATGTGCTTGGCGGCCACAGCCCAAAGCGCAGGCCTGCGCATGGTCACCTTCGACCGTGACTTTGAGCGTTTTGGGCTGACGCGTTGCCTGGTGTTGCCAACCGACGCCAAGCCCCACACCAACTCAGACACCGCGCTCTGAGCGCATTCACATCAGTCGGCCTTGATGCCTTGGTCCTTGATCAGGCGGGCCCAGCGCTCGGCGTCGCGCTCGACCAGTTGGGCAAAGGCTTGTGGGGTGCTGCCGCTGGGGTCCATGCCTTGTGAAACAAATGCTTTTTGCACGTCTTCACCGCCGAGCAGTTGGTTGATCTCGCGGTTGTAGAGGTTGACGATGTCGGCTGGTGTGCCTTTGGGGGCAAAAAAGCCATACCACATGTCCACGTTGACATTGCCTGCTTTGGCCTCGGCCAAGGTGGGCAGATCGGGCAGCAGGGCGTGGCGCTTGTCACTGCCAATGCCCAGCGCCACCAGTCGGCCAGATCGGATGTGCGGCAAGGCCACATGAATGGGCAAGAACATCGCGTCCACCTGGCCGCCGAGCAAATCGGTCACGGCCGGGCCGGTGCCCCGGTAGGGAATGTGGGTCAGAAACACCCGGGCGGTGTTTTTAAACAGCTCCATCGACAAATGGTGTGGCGTGCCCACGCCGGGTGATGCGTAATTGATGCGGCCTGGCGACTGGCGTGCACCTTGCACCAATTCGCCTGCGGTTTTGTAGCCGGTTTTGGGGTGCGTCACCAGCAGCAGTTGCCCCCAGCTGGTTTGCGAGACGGCCGTCAGGTCTTTCACCGCATCAAAACTCAGGCCCGGGTACAGCGCCCGGTTCATGACCAAAGTATTGACGCTCACCAGCAAGGTGGCACCATCGGGCGCGGCGCGGACCACGGCTTCGGTGCCGATGTTGCCGGATGCACCTACACGGTTTTCGACCACCACCGGGCGGTTCAGGCGCTGCGAGAGTTTGGGCCCCAAGGTGCGGGCGATCAGGTCAATGCCGGTGCCGGGGGTGAAGGGCACGATCAGTTTCAGGGGCGCTTGGCTGGCTGCAGATTGAGCCCAAGCCAAGGGGGCAGCGCCCAAACTCAAAAGGCTGGCACCCAGCAAGGTGCTCAGTTGGCGGCGTGACGGGTTCATGGGGCGATCTCCAAGTGTTTTTGGTCAATGGTCATTATTGAAGAGCCCAGCTGTGCCTTGTACCTCTGGAGTCCCTTCACCTGTCGTGTGCCGGACAGTGCCGTGTCAGCGTAAACGGTATTTGAGTTGAAAACTGACCGCACCATACAGCCGGTCTTTGAGGGGCGGCACCAGCGCCACGTTCAGGCCCCAGTGCTGGCCTTCCAGGCTGGCGGTGGGAATGAGGGCTGGAAACCAGCCACCCTCGTAAGCATTGGGGTAACCGTTGAAAGCCCCGGCCACCATGCCCAGCTTCACGCCGGCCCAAGTCCAGGGTTGGTAGTAGGCACCCACATAGTTGGAGTTGGCGTTGTTGCTGTTGCGAAAGCGCCCCGCTGTGGCTGACCAGGTGTCGTCAATGCGGTATTCGAAGCCGATGCCGGGGTTGGCGTTGCGCAGGCCTTGGTTGGTGTCAAAGTGGGCCGAGTAAAACCCGGCGTTGACCCACAGGCGGCTGGCGTCGAACTCTGCTTTTGCTGCGCTGCCTAATGTGCACAGCAAAACCAAGCTGAGGGCTTTGAGGGAAGAGCCCAAGACCAGATCAGGTGGAACTGGCAATTTCATCGGTGTCTCTCCATACAAGCCCAAGTTGCAGGCGGCGTTTTTGGGGCGTGTGCCACGCCCATCGCCCACAGGGCTCCCACAAAGTCAGAGGGTTTTGAATACCTCGCCTGCCACCCGTACCGTCTCGGCGATGTCGGCTTCAGTGTGGGCGGCGCTCACAAAACCGGCTTCGTACAAAGCGGGCGCGATGTAGACACCGCCGTCCAGCAGGCCGTGGAACAGTTTGTTGAACTTGGGGCTGTCGCTGGTCATGACCTGGGCGTAGTTTTGCGCCAACTCGGGCAGCAAGAAAAAGCCAAACATGCCGCCTTGGCAGTCGGCGCTGAAGGGCACGCCCGCATGGGCCGCAACACCTTTGAGACCGTCGACCAAACTTTGCGTGCGAGCACTCAACGCATCCCAAAAGCCGGGCTTGGCGATCTCGCGCAGTGTGGCCAAGCCGCAGGCAGTGGCCACCGGGTTGCCGCTGAGCGTGCCCGCCTGGTAGACCGGGCCGGTGGGGGCCAACTCGCGCATGATCTCGCGCGGGCCGCCAAAGGCCGCCAGTGGCATGCCGCCGCCAATGACCTTGCCCAGCACCGTCATGTCGGGCTTGAAGCCGGGGATCAATTTGGCGTACACGCTTTGTGCGCTGCCCAGGGCCACGCGAAAGCCCGACATGACTTCGTCAAACACCAGCAAGGCACCGTGTTCGGTGCACAGCTCGCGGCAGCGCGTCATGAAGGGCACGCTGGCGCGCACAAAGTTCATGTTGCCTGCAATGGGCTCGATCATCACGCAGGCCAGTTCCTTGCCGTGCAGGGCAAAGGCTTCTTCCAGCGCTGTGATGTTGTTGTACTCCAGCACCAGGGTGTCGCGCACCACTTCGGGTGGCACACCGGCGCTGGTGGGGTTGCCAAAGGTGGCCAGGCCCGAGCCGGCCTTGACGAGCAGCGCGTCGGCGTGGCCGTGGTAACAGCCTTCGAACTTGATGAACTTGGTGCGGCCGGTGGCGCCCCGTGCTAGGCGCAGCGCGCTCATGCCCGCTTCGGTGCCCGAGCTGACCAGGCGCACCATCTCCATGGACGGTACATGCTTGAGGATTTCTTCGGCCAGTTCGATCTCGCGCTCGGTCGGGGCACCAAACGAGAAGCCGTCCAGTGCCGCTTTTTGAACGGCTTCAAGCACGGCGGGGTGACCGTGGCCCAGGATCATCGGGCCCCAGGAGCCGATGTAATCGATGTATTTTTGGCCGTTGGCGTCCCAAAAATAGGCGCCCTGGGCACGTTGCACAAAGCGGGGTGTTCCGCCCACGGCGCGAAATGCGCGAACGGGAGAATTCACCCCCCCGGGGATCACCTGGGCGGCGCGGTCAAAAAGGGTTTGGTTGCGATCAGTCATGGGGTGTGTCTCCGGCTTCAGTGTTTGGTTTCGTTGAAAGGCACTTCAAAATAATCGGCCCCTGGGTGCCCTTCGGGGTCGGCTTCGTCGTCGGTCTCTTCGTCATCGGGCAGGGCCCAAAACAAGCGATCCGGGATGACCTGACCCATGCCGGGGCGAAAGCCTTCGCTCAGGCAGCGGTCCAGATAATGCAGGGCTTCGCTGGTGGCTTCAGGCAGGTCCATGCCGGTGGCCAGCAATGCGGCCAAAGCCGCGGTGAGCGTGTCACCCGCACCGGCAAATACAGCTTCAATGTGCTCGAATTTCTCGTGGGCCATGACCGACTCAGGTGACGTCAACACGTTGTCGATGTGCTGCTCGGGCAAGGGCAAGCCGGTCACCAGGGTGTAGGGCACCCCCCATTCGCTGGCGGCCTTGGCAATGTCGCGTGGACCGGGGTTGCGCTGCCCTGTCCATTCGGGCAAGAGCCAGCGTCGCAGCGTGCTGTGGTGGCCGATCAAGACGCTGGTCTGCGGCAACAGCAGTTCGCGAAAGGCGTCCAGGTAAGCGTCGATTTTGTCTTCGTCCCACCACGACAAGTTGGGCATGTAGGCCACCACCGGCACACCTTCGTAGTCATCGGCCAACTCGGCAATCGCACTCAAGTTTTCAGGGGTGCCCACAAAACCAACCTTGATGACCTGCACCGGAACGTCTTCGGCCATGGTGCGGGCCTGGTCGTTCACGGCTTCGCTGTCCAAGGGATAAAAGTCGGTGATGCTGGTGGTGTCTCGCACGTAGGCACCGGTGCACACGGGCAGGCAATGCGCCCCCACTGACGCCATGGCGACCGCATCGCAGCTCAAGCCCCCGGCACCACTGGGATCGTTGGCATTGAAGGACAGGACACAGGCCATGAGGGCAGGCTCTTGGTCGGCAAACAGCTGTTCAAGGTCGGGGTCGTGGCTGAAGTCGGTCATTAAAAGGGCGAATCTCAGGTGCTTCAGAATGATGTACGGGGCGATCGTTGAACGGCCCGATACAATCAATTCATTCTATTCGACTCTCTGATTGCGACACTGTGATGGAACTCAAAACTTGGATGTGCCTGATTTGCGGCTGGATCTACGACGAAGCCGAGGGCGATCCCGAGCATGGCATTGCTCCCGGCACCAAATGGGAAGACGTGCCCATGAACTGGACTTGCCCCGAATGCGCCGCCCGCAAAGAAGACTTTGAGATGGTCGCGATCTGATCGGCATTCGCATGCCGTAGGTCGGTGGCTTCAGCCCCGACAAATCCGGTGGGCCAAGTGTCGGAGCCGAAGCTCCGACCTACAACGAGCACCCGTATCGCAGCCTTATTCAGACAGTGTTTTCTTGACCAAGGCATAGCGGGCCAGCGTTTTTTCGCGGGCTTGGGCGTGGTCCACGATTGGGGCCGGGTAGGTTTTGCCGATCACAACCCCTGCCGCTTGCAATTCCATGGGTTTGGCCAGCCAAGGCGCGTGCAACGCGGCCGTGGGCAAGTCCGCCAATTCCGGCACATAGCGGCGGATGAACTTGCCATCTGGGTCGAACTTTTCGCTTTGGCTGATCGGGTTGAAGATGCGAAAGTAGGGCTGCGCGTCACAGCCGCTGGAGCTGGCCCACTGCCAACCGCCGTTGTTGGCCGATAAATCAAAGTCGTTCAGGTGGGTGGCGAAGTACTTTTCGCCCCAGCGCCAGTCAATGCCCAAGTCCTTCACCAAAAAGCTCGCGACCACCATGCGCAGGCGATTGTGCATGTAACCCGTCTGGTTGATTTGGCGCATGGCCGCGTCCACCAAGGGGTAGCCGGTGCGGGCTTCGCACCAGGCGTCAAACAGCTTGTGGGCGTGCGGGCCGTGTTCCCAGTGGATGGCGTCGTAGTCGGGCTTGAAGCTCTGGCCCCGGCCCACATGCGCAAAGTTGTGCAGCACCTGCACATAAAAGTCGCGCCAAATCAGCTCGGACAGCCACACGCTGGCCCCCACGCTGCCGGCCAGCATGCGCGGGTGCGCCTCGCGGGCCAGTTGGCGGATCGACACCGTGCCAAAGCGCAAATGCACACTCAAATAACTGGGGCCTTTGACGGCCGGGAAGTTGCGTGTGTCCTCGTACTGGTCAATGCGGGTCAAAAAGTCTTGCAGCAAGGCCTGCGCACCCGATTCGCCCGTGGGGATTTTCAGGGCTTTGAGGTTGGTGATTTCAAAATCAAGGTCCTGCAGCGCAGGCACGGCTTGGGCCAGGTCATCCGGCCTTGGGGCCAGCCGCTGGGCCATGGATGCCACGTCAAAGGCCTGCAGGTCCTCCGGCCTGACTTTTTTCAGCCAAGCGTTTTTGTAGGGCGTGAACACGCTGAAGGGCTTGGCCATCTGGGTCAGCACCTCGTTGCGCTCAAACACCACATGGTCCTTGAAGGTGTGCAGCACGATGCCATGGTCCGCCAGGTGGCCGCGCACCTGGATGTCGCGGGCCAGCGCCAGGGGCTCGTCGTCGTGGTTGGCAAACACGGCCTGGGCCTGCAGGTGCTGGGCCAGTTTGACGATTTTGTCTTTGGCCACGCCGTGGCGCACGATGAGGCCCGCCTGCGGGTGACCCGACATTTCCCGCAAACGGGCATCGACTTCGACCAGTGACTCGCGGATGAACTCGACCCGGCGGTCGGCGCGGGGCAGGGCGTTCAGGATCTCGGTGTCGAACACAAACACCACATGCACCCGCTGGCAGTGCTTCAGGGCTTGATGCAGGGCGGCGTGGTCACTCACGCGCAGGTCGCGCCGCAGCCAGACCAGGCCGCAAGAAAAAGGGGTTTGCATGGGGTAAGCCGGGTTGTATCAAACAATGCACATCTGGCCCAAACAGAGGAGACGGGGCCGCTAAAATCGGTGCATGACCGCCGATTCTGCCTCTATTGACCTCAAGCATCATTTCCTGATCGCCATGCCCGGGTTGGAGGACGAGACATTTGCCCGCAGCGTCATCTACGTGTGCGAACACAGCGCGCGCGGTGCCATGGGCCTGATCATCAACAAACCCTCCGACATCAGCATGCGCCTTTTGTTTGACAAGGTGGAGTTGCCCCTGCGCCGTGAAGACCTGATGCAAAACCCGGTGGGCCACGGCGGCCCGGTGCAAACCGAGCGCGGCTTTGTGCTGCACGACCCTTTGCGCCCCCTCGTGCACGATCCACTGCGCATGGATAAACCCGAACAAGAAGGCTCGGCCTACGCCTCCACCCTCACCGTGCCTGGGGGGCTGGAGATGACGACCTCGCGCGACGTGCTCGAAGCCCTGTCGTCTGGCGCTGGTCCGCGCCGCGTGCTGGTCACGTTGGGGTATTCGTCCTGGGGCGAAGGCCAACTCGAATCCGAGCTGGGTGAAAACACCTGGCTCACGGTGCCTGCCTCGGCCGATGTGATCTTTGATGTACCCATGGCCGAGCGCTATGACCGCGCCCTGGACCTGCTGGGCCTCAAAAGCTGGATGCTCTCGCCAGACGCGGGGCACGCATGAGCAACATCTCCGAAAACACCGTCCCCGCCAAGCACCAGAGTTTTCTGGCCTTTGACTACGGCCTCAAGCGCACCGGCGTGGCCGTGGGCAACCGCCTGATGAAGTCGGCCACCCCGCAAGGCACGATTGCCGCCGAGGGTGACGCCCGGTTTGAGCACATTGCCAAGCGCATCAAGGAGTGGCAGCCCGACGCGCTGGTGATTGGCGTGCCCCTCCACCCCGATGGCGGCGAACACGAAAACACCCTGCGCGCCCGCAAGTTCGGCCGTCAACTGCGCGGCCGCTTTGGCCTGGTGGTGTACGAAGTGGATGAGCGCTACACCACCACCGAAGCCCATTCTTATGGGGCCAAAGACGCCGATGCGGCGGCGGCGGCGATCATTCTTGACCAATTCTTAAGGAGCCTGCCATGAGTGCTTTGGCGTTGAATGCAGAAGCCCTGTACCTGGAGCTGCTGCGCGGCGTGCGCAGCCTGTGTCAGGCCAATACCCGCTTGGTCGGCATTACCTCGGGTGGGGCCTGGCTGGCCCAGCGCCTGCAACGTGACTTGGGCTTGCCCGGTGAGTCGGGTCAGGTGTCTTCGGTCATGCACCGTGACGACTTTGCCCAACGCGGCTTGTCGGCCGGTGGCCAGACCAGCTTGCCGTTCGAGGTCGACGGTGCCGACATCCTGGTGCTGGACGACGTGCTCTACACCGGCCGCACCATACGCGCGGTGCTCAATGAAATTTTTGACTACGGCCGCCCCGCCCGTGTGCAGCTGGCCGTGTTGGTGGACCGGGGTGGACGGCAGCTGCCCATTCAGGCCGACTTTGCCGCCGCCCGCGTGGCCTTGCCCGAGACGCAATCGCTGGCGCTGGCCCGCGATGCGGCGGGCAATTTCAGTTTTGACGTGGAGATCAAAGCCGCGCTTTCTTGAAGGCACTTCAACAGGCCACGAGGTGAAAAAAACATGCTCTACAAACGCAACAACCCCCAACTCAACAAAAACGGCGAGCTGATCCACCTGCTCTCCACCGAGGGCCTGTCCAAGGACATCCTGACCCACATTCTGGACACGGCGGCCAGCTTCGTCAGCGTAAGCGACCGCGAGGTGAAAAAGGTGCCTCTTTTGCGCGGCAAAAGCGTGTTCAACCTGTTTTTTGAAAACAGCACCCGCACCCGCACCACCTTCGACATCGCCGCCACCCGCCTGTCGGCTGATGTCTACACGCTCGACATTGCGCGCTCGTCGGCCAGCAAAGGTGAGTCCTTGCTGGACACCATCGCCAACCTGAGCGCCATGGCGGCCGATATCTTTGTGGTTCGCCACAGCGAGTCGGGTGCGCCGTATTTGATCGCGCAACACGTCGCGCCCCATGTGCATGTGGTCAACGCGGGCGATGGGCGTCACGCCCACCCCACCCAGGGCCTGCTGGACATGTACACCATCCGGCACTACAAAAAAGATTTCACCAACCTCACCGTGGCCATCGTGGGTGACGTGTTGCATTCGCGTGTGGCCCGCTCCGACATCCACGCGTTGACCACCTTGGGTTGCGCCGAAGTGCGTGTGGTCGGCCCCAAAACCCTGGTGCCCGCCGACATGGCGCAAATGGGTGTGCGCGTCTTCAACAACCTCGAAGAAGGCATCAAGGGCTGCGACGTGGTCATCATGCTGCGCCTGCAAAACGAGCGCATGAGCGGGGCACTGCTGCCCTCCAGCCAGGAGTACTTTGAGAGCTTTGGCCTCACCCCCGAAAAACTGCAATTGGCCAAGCCCGACGCCATCGTCATGCACCCCGGCCCCATCAACCGCGGGGTCGAGATCGACTCGGCTGTGGTCGACGGCCAGCAAAGCGTGATCCTGCCGCAAGTGACCTTCGGCATCGCGGTGCGCATGGCGGTGATGAGCATCGTCGCGGGCAACGAGGCGTGAGGACAGACAACATGAAATTACTCATTCAAAACGGCCGTGTGATCGACCCCGCCAGCGGCTTTGACCAAAAGGTGGACTTGGCCATTGCGGCGGGTCGCATTGTGGCCATGGGCAAGGCCCCGACAGACTTCACGCCCAACCGGGTGATCGATGCCCAGGGCTGCATCGTCGCTCCTGGCTTGGTGGACTTGGCGGCTCGCCTGCGCGAACCCGGCCAGGAACACGCCGGCATGCTGGAGAGCGAAATGGCCGCTGCCGTGGCCGGTGGCGTGACCAGCCTGGTGTGCCCGCCCGATACCGAGCCGGTGCTCGACGAACCCGGTCTGGTCGAGATGCTGCGCTACCGCGCCGAAAAACTGCACCAGGCCCGTGTACTGCCCTTGGGCGCGCTCACCGTGGGCCTCAAGGGTGATGTGCTGACCGAGATGGGCCAGCTCACGGCCGCCGGTTGTGTAGGCTTTTCTCAGGCTGAGGTGCCGATTCCCAGCACCCAGGTGCTGCAACGCGCTTTGCAATACGCCAGCACTTTTGGCTTCACGGTCTGGCTGCGTCCGCAAGAGCTGCACCTGGGCAAGGGCGTTGCTGCCAGCGGCGCTTTGGCCACACGCATGGGCCTGTCGGGCGTGTCGGTGGCGGCTGAAACCATTGCCCTGCACACGATTTTTGAGCTGGTGCGCAGCACCCAAGCCCGTGTGCACCTGTGCCGCATCAGCAGTGCCCAAGGGGTGGATCTCATTCGCAAGGCCAAGGCCGAGGGCCTGCCCATCACGGCTGACGTGAGCATCAACTCGCTGCACCTGACCGATGCCGACATGGGCTACTTTGACAGCCGTGCTCGCCTGGTGCCCGTGCTGCGCCAGCAGCGCGACCGCGATGCCTTGCGCGCAGGCCTGGCCGACGGCACGCTGGACGTGCTGGTGTCTGACCACACCCCAGTCGATGCCGATGCCAAGGCCTTGCCCTTTGCCGAAGCCGAACCCGGCGCGACCGGCATGGAGCTGCTGTGGAGCCTGGCCCTCAAGTGGGGACAAGAGGCCGGTCTACCCGTGACCCAAGTGCTCTCGCGCATCACCGCCGACCCGTCCCGCGTGCTGGGTGCCACTTTGGGCAGCTTGCAAGATTCGGTGGGCCATCTGGCGGTGGGCGGCGTGGCCGATGTGTGTGTGCTGTCCACCGAAGGCCACTGGCTGGTGCGCGACGCTGCCCTGCGCAGCCAAGGCAAGAGCACCCCGTTTTCTGGCTACGAGTTGCCCGGTCGTGTGCTGGCCACGGTGGTGGGCGGGCAAGTGGCGTTCGAGGCCCGGTGAGCCTCGCCTGCGTGAAGCGCCCTTTGTGTGCCATCCCCGGTGCACTCTTGGGGGTGCCCTTCATTCATACACCGTGCTGCTAAGCCATGAACTCTGCAAAAGCCATCTGGAAATTCCTGCGGGGACTGTGGCATGTCTTCGTGGGCATGTGGACGATTTACTTTCGTTTTCCTCAGCTCTCACCAGAGCAAAGGGAAATGCATGTGCAAGCCTGGGCCTTGCAGTTTTTGGCGCTCTGGGGCATTCACCTCAAAGTGCTGGGCCAGCCTGTGGTCAGTGGGCCAGCGCTCATGGTGGCCAACCACATTTCGTGGCTCGACATTTTGGTCATCCACGCAGCGCGGCATTGCCGTTTTGTCTCCAAATCGGATGTGCGCGACTGGCCTTTGGTCGGCATGCTGGCCACGGGCGCGGGCACGTTGTACATTGAACGCACCAGCCGCAAAGACGCGCTGCGCATGGTCAAAGACATGGCCGATGCCATGCGAAACGGCGATGTGGTGGCCATTTTTCCTGAAGGCACCACCAGCGATGGCCGCGATCTGTTGCCCTTTCATGCCAACTTGATCCAGGCGGCCATTCAGGCCAATGCCCCGGTGCAGCCCATGTCGATTCAATTCGTGGATGCGCAAACAGGTCAAATCAGTTGGGGGCCTTGCTACATCGGTGACGATACATTGCTGGGCTCCATGTGGCGCACCCTCAAGTCGCCCCCCATTTTGGCGGTGGTTCATTTTGGTGAACTTCAGCAAGCGCATGGGCGCGACCGCCGCGCCTGGGCTCATGACTTGCGCGAACAAGTGATTCGATTGCGCGACGTCTGAACGTCAACGCCCAACGTCAACGCCCGTTCGCCCAGCCAGGCTTGCAGCGCCTTGGGCTGAGCGTTCAGCCTGCAAGCCCATGAATGGGGTATTGATCAAAGACCTGAAACCACAACATCCATGGCTGCGATCAGCAAGCCCGCTTGGGGTGCCAAATGGCCAACCCGCTGGCGCAAGCTGCGAGTGGGCAAGGGTGCCGCGTAGTGGGCCAATGCTCGACGTGCTAGGCCATTGATCATGACCATCGGGCAGAGCTTGTCCGGCGACTTTTCAGAAAATTCAATGGAAGCCAAAGGGATGCTCATGCGCGTGGCCAAGGCATCGAGCAAGTCGGTTTGAACGACAACCACAAAAGGGATGCCTTGAGCAGCGGTGTCACTGGGGTTCACATGAACGTCAAACTGAGCCATCGCGCTTTACCAAGGACGCAGGTCTGAACCCGGCCAAAGCGCAGCAAGGACGGGCGCAACGCCGATTCAAGTCTTTTGCCCGCGGCACTTGGGTATGGCCATCTGGCATCTTCGGCATGTGCATTGGCGCGATCCGATGGTGACGCTTCGCGCCCCAGCGGCGACCATCAGTTCATTCGCAACACAAGCACGAACGGAGTTTTTCATGGCATCCACATCCCCCGCAAAACAAGTGGTCCTCGTCACCGGCGCATCGTCTGGCATGGGCAAAGAAACGGCCAAGCGGCTGCTGCAAGAGGGCTTGGTGGTTTACGTCGCGGCCCGGCGTGTGGCGCAAATGGAAGACCTGCGGGCCTTGGGCGCGATACCGCTGCAGATGGACATTTCGGTGGACGCTGACATCGTCGCGGCCGTGAACACCATCACCCAGGGTCATGGGGGCATCGACGTGCTGGTGAACAACGCGGGCTTTGGCATGTATGGCGCGATGGAAGATTCGACCCTGGCCGACGCCCGCTACCAGTTTGAAGTCAACCTGTTTGGCATGGCGCGGCTCACGCAATTGGCCCTGCCGCACATGCGCCGCCAAAAGGCGGGCAAGGTCATCAACATCTCGTCCATGGGCGGCAAGATGTACACGCCCTTGGGCTCGTGGTACCACGCCACCAAGCACGCGGTGGAAGGCTGGAGCGATTGCTTGCGCCTCGAGCTGGCGCCCTTTGGCATTCAGGTGGTGATCATTGAGCCCGGTGTGATTGCCACCGAATGGGGCGGCGTGATGCTCGAGCCCATGCTGGCGCGTTCGGGCCAAGGCCCTTACCACGCCATGGCCCACGGCATGGCCAAGGCGATGCGCAGCACCTACGCCAAAGCGGGTGCCGCCTCGCCGCCTTCGGTGGTGGCCGATGCCATACTGCAGGCGGTGCGTTCGCGCCGACCCAAAACCCGTTACGTCATCGGCAAAATGGCCAAGCCCCTGATGTTCATCCGCAAGTATTTCGGGGACCGCCTCTTTGACATGGCCATCATGAGCCAAGCCAAGTAGTCCGCCCCTCGAAACGCCGCACACGCCAGAAAGCCCCCCACCGTGAAACAGGCCACACGTTTTGCCCTGCAGATGGGTTGGAAACTGCTCATCCTCGACATGGGCTACGCCCCCGCCGATGTGCTGAGCCTGGCGCGGCTGCCGGGCGACCTGTTTGCACGCCCGGGTGGCGCGAGTTTGTCGCCCGCGCAGTACTTTGACCTGTGGCGTGGACTAGAGCAGGCCGCCGGCAACGACGAGCTGGCCCTCAAACTCGCGCAAGCCATGTCGGTCGAGGCTTTTGACCCGGCCATGTTTGCCTGCCTCTGCAGCCCCGACCTGAACACCGCGCTGCAGCGGCTGGCGCATTACAAACGCCTGATGTGCCCCTTGCACATGGGGGTCGACATCCGCGCAGACCGCACGCAAGTCACGCTCAGCTGCTATGGCAGCGACGAGCCGATTCCCCGCAGCTTGGGGGTGTCGGAGCTGGTGTTTTTCACGCAACTGGCGCGACTGGGCACGCGCGAGCGCATTGAGCCCTTGGCGGCCTCGGTGCCGGATGTGCCTTTGAACCTTGCGCCCTACCAAGCCTATTTGGGCTGCGCTTTGGGGACATCTGAACAGATCCAGATCACGTTTTCAGCGCAAGATGCGCGGCGGCCTTTCTTGACCGACAACATGGCCATGTGGGCCGCGTTTGAGCCTGCGCTCAACAGCCGACTCTCTGAGTTGGATGCGCAAGCGAGCCTGCGCGAGCGGGTGCGGGCCGTGTTGCTGGAGACGCTGCCCGCCGGCATCAGCAGCATCGACGCCGTGGCAAAGCGTTTGGCCATCAGCAAACGCTCCTTGCAGCGGCAGTTGGCCGACGAGTCGGTGGGGTTTCAAGAACTGCTCAGCGAGGTGCGGCATGAACTGGCGCGTCATTACCTGAGCCGCACCGACATTTCAGCCGGCGAGATTTCGTGGTTGCTGGGCTTTCAGGAAAGCAACTCTTTCATCCGGGCCTTCAGAAGCTGGACCGGCACCACGCCTGCAGCCTATCGGCAGGGGCGTGCGGGCATGGACGCCCAGTGGCATTGAGCGGCACAGCACATGAACACAGGAGACCTGCACATGGTGAAAGACATGACGGATTATTTTGTCGGGGAGAAGCAGGAAAGCGTGCTCTTCATCTTGGCGGCCTTGATGGCGATAGGCCTGGCGGTTTGGCTGTGGTCCCACGGCCACCGCCTGCGCTGGATGGCGCTGCCTTTGGTGGTGGTGGCGCTGATGCAGCTGGTGGTGGGTGTCACCATTTTTGCGCGCACCGATGCGCAACTGGCCAAGCTCAGCACGCAACTCGTGAGCGCACCAGCCGAGTTCAAACAGGCAGAAACCGAGCGCATGCAAACGGTGATGGCCAATTTCAAGCTGTACAAACGCGTCGAGTTGGCGCTGCTCGTGCTCGGGGCCTGTCTGATCGCGTTCTTCTCCAAATGGAACCCGGCCACCGCTATCGGCATCGGCTTGGTGGTGCAGGCGGGCTTCACGCTGGCGCTGGACTTGTTTGCCGAGGCGCGTGGGGAGGCTTATTTGAGGGCGTTGGCGGAAATGGCCACTTAGAGCAGGCAAAAAGGCAAGCCAAAAAGCCGAGCAAAAAACATGGGCATGGCTATAATTTCCGCTTCGAGAGACAAAAATCGGCTCCATGCCGTGAGGTGATTCGGTTCATCCTATATCTCTCGATCCTTCTTCCCAACACCCGCTCGACTTTCCAAAGTCAGCGGGTGTTCTTGATTGAAGACGGTGCTTTGTTGCTTGAATTGGCTGGCTCCTTGAGGCAAATCCAGATCCAGAACTTCCAGAATCTGGGGCCACACAAAATTCAGATACCGGACCTCGCTGCGTTCATAAAACCGTTGAAGCGCCCACAGGTAGTAGTCAACTGCTTGCAGACCCGCGTGGTCTTTGGGGAATGAGCACAGGACTTCAGTGGGTTTGGGGCGTGCTAAGCCAAATTCCTCGGGAATGGTGTCGTGCTCGTGCTCGATAGCGTCCACAAACGCCTTGGTGCGCGGTTTGTGTCCGCGCTGAGCGAACACAATTTTGTGGTGATTCAAGCCGTGCATCCGCGAAAAAAGGTGCCGAGTCAATTCGTCATACAGCTCGTGGCCGTCGGGGTCATAGCGGTACGCGGGGTCTATCCGGCGGCGTTGTTGGGCATAGTCAAGCAAACGCAATTTATCGCGAACCACGGCGACAAAACGCAGGTCGTGTTTCGCCAATAACTTGTAGACCAAAAACCGCACCTCAGGCGGATCGTCTTTCGCATGAAAGTGCACCGCCGTGCGTTTGCGTGCAGGGTCCAGCGAAGGCACATCCTTGAAAAAAGGGTCAGACAACAGGTCGCTGCGCAAGCGATCCAGATCTGAGGTCAGGGCCTGCACATCGCGGCATTCCAGTTTTCCAGCAATGAAAAAACGTGAGCAGCCATCGGTGGCTGCCACGACTTTGCCACCTTTGCCAAACAGCGTCGGATCACCCGCCTCGTCGACAAACCAGGTCACATGCGCGGTGTGCTTGTCTTGGGTTGTCATATCTTTTTGCTCAGGTCGCATGGCCAGGCCGTTGAATTTTTTGGCGTTAACTTTGATGTCAAAAAATGGAGTTCAAATCTCTTTCGGAACTCAAGCCGTTGATTGGATCATGCGTTCATCAACTTGCCAAGGCCAACTGCAAAGCCAGCTGGTTGTGCCGCTCGATCAGCGGCCCCATGTCCACCGTGGTGATCTGCCCTTGGCGCACCACCACGCGGCCATTCACGATGGTGTAGTCGGCGTTGTCACTGGCGCACAGCAAGAGCGCTCCCACCGGGTCGTGCACCGCGCCGCCCGCCATGCTCAGGGTGTCGGTGCGGAACATCGCGATGTCGGCGCAATAGCCTTCTTTGATCTGCCCCAGCTCATGGGCGCGGCCCAGCACCTCGGCGCCGCCGCGAGTGGCCAGGCGCAAGGCGTCGCGGGGTGTCATGTCTGACGGACCCAAGTCACAGCCAAACACAGTGCGCCCGTTTTCGACGCGCGGTGGCTCCATGGCTCTGCCCACACGCGCCAGCAGCATGGCTTGGCGGGCTTCGTTCAGCAGGTGCGCCGCGTCGTTGCTGGCGCTGCCGTCCACACCCAGGCCAATGGGCACGCCCGCGTCGAGCATTTTGCGCAGCGGCAAGATGCCGCTGGACAGGCGCATATTGCTGCACGGGCAGTGGGCGATGCCGGTGCGCGTGCGGGCAAACAAATACGTGCCTTCTTCGTCCAGCTTCACACCATGGGCGTGCCACACGTCGTGACCGACCCAGCCCAGGTCTTCGGCGTATTGGGCGGGGGTGCAGTTGAACTTCTCGCGGGTGTAAGCGATGTCGTGGTCGTTTTCGGCCAGATGGGTGTGCAGGCGCACGCCGTGGGCGCGGGCCAGCTTGGCCGATTCGCGCATCAAGTCTTGGCTCACGCTGAAGGGCGAGCAGGGGGCCACGGCCACATGGGTCATCGACCCGTAGCTCGCGTCGTGCCAGCGTTCGATCAGGCGCTGGGTTTCTTTCAGGATGGCGGGTTCTTGCTCGACCACGCTGTCGGGTGGCAAGCCGCCTTGGCTCTCGCCCACACTCATGCTGCCGCGTGTGGCCGTGAAGCGCATGCCGATGGTGTGCGCGGCTTCAATGCTGTCGTCCAGCCGCACGCCGTTGGGGTAGATGTAGAGGTGGTCACTGCTGGTGGTGCAGCCGCTCAGCAGCAACTCGGCCATGGCCACCTGGCTAGAGACTCGCACCATCTCGGGCGTCAGGCCCACCCAGATCGGGTACAGGCCCTTCAGCCAACTGAACAGCTCGGCGTTTTGCACTGCCGGAATCGCCCGCGTGAGCGACTGGTACATATGGTGGTGCGTGTTGATCAGGCCCGGCACCACCACATGGTGGCGGGCATCGATCACCTCGTCGACCTGCTTCAGCAGTTCGTCGACGTTTTCATTCGCGGGGATGATGCGTTCGATGCGGCCGTCGCGGATCAGCAGCGAGGCGTCGTTGAGTTCTGTATTGGCATCGTCTTGCGTGGCGATGCAGCGGGCGCGGTGGATGAGCAGCGTGGTCATGGACTTGTCCTTTGCAAGGGGTGAAACAAGTCGCGGCCGAATCCCCTGGCCCCAGGCTTGCTGGGGGAGGGCGAGCACCACGTTGCCGCGCGTCCCGGGCTGTGCAGTGGGGTGATTTTAAGCAGATGCGCGTTCGTGAAGCGCTGGCGTGTTGGCGTTTTCGCAAGACATGAAGATGAACGGGCCTATTCTTCTGAAGCCCATCACTTGGCAAAACCCACCGGAATCAACAAGGCTTGAACGCGCCACAAAATCGCGTCCCCACCGACAGGTACACCCGGGGTGTGAGTGCCATGCTGGAGCGGTCTTGCCAGACTTCGCCTGTCCCGTCAGCGTAGTGGCGATCGCGGTTAAAGCGGGCATTGCCGATGTTGTACACCCCCACGCGCCAGAAACCCCAGGTCGGCTGCACGCGTCCGATGTAAACATCCAGCGCCGCACGGGCGTGGTCTCGTCCGGTGATGCCGGCAGAGGTATTGAGTTGGGTTGGTCCCGTGAGCGATAAGGTGACGCCACCAAACAAACCGCCTGTGCTGCGCAGGGGTTTGGCCACGTTCACGCTGGCGGTGTAGCGGGCTTGTCCAGGAATGCGGTTGCCCTCGCTGGGGCCACTGGTCATCCGCGACTGCAACACACTGGCGTTGCTCGACAGCGTCCAGTCCCGCCCCAAACCCGCCCAGGCCAGTCCGGTTTTGACATCGGCCTCCAAGCCCCAGACTGTCGCATCACCCACATTGGCACGGGTTTGTAACCAGCGGCCATTGATCGGCGTCACCAAGGTGGCCAGTGTGTCGCTGAGCTGGCGCACAAACAGGTTCAAGCCCAAATGACCTTGCTCACTCAGGCGTTGGTCCAGCCCGGTGTCCAGACTCCATGCCACTTCGGGACGCAGGTCGGGGTTGCCTGCGTTGTCCGGGTTGGTGATGCTGTTGCCCCCCACACTGGGGCTGGTGCGGTTAAACAAATCTCGAACAGCGGGGTTGCGTGTGATCCGGGCAAGGTTCCAACGCCACTGCATGTCATTGCCAATGGCGGTGCGTGTATGCAGCGAGGGTTGGATGAAGTGCATGCGCCGCTCAGGGATGACGCTGGCATCGTCACTGGTCAGGATCATCGTTTCGGCGCGTAAACCGCCCGTCAGGGTGGTTTTGCCCGGTAACGCCCATTCGTTTTGCCCCCAGATGATCTGGCGTTGCAGCTTTGCGCCCATCTCCACGCGCTTGCTACCGCGCAGGGTGTCGGTGTTCTGGGTCAATGCGTCCAGGCTCAGCGTATCCAGCTCCACCCCGGTCGACCACAGCAAGGGGCTGTCGGTGCCTGTGAGTTTGGATTTGAGCGTCCACTGCCTGTCGCGCTGTTCGTCAGACAAGGCGTAGTCGGAATTGGGGCTGCCCTGGGACTGCACGATGCCCTGGCGGTTCAGGCGGTAGTTGCTGCGGGCGCCATGCAGTGTGGTGTCGAGCTTGCTGCGGTCAAAGCGGTGTGTCCAGTCCGCTGCCACTTGCAGGTATTGGCGCTGGTAGTCGTTCATGTCCTGGCTGTTGAGCGCATAGGGCGTGCCGTCGCGCCACAGGCTTCCAGAGGCCAGGGCGGTGCCGTCAAATTCGGTCTGGCTCAAGGTCGCGCGCAAGGTGAGCTGGTCACTGGCACCCATGCGCCCACTCACCTTGGGAAGCAGCATGGACTCGCTGCGGCGGTAGCGGCCCGCGGTATCGGTCGTCGAAGTGAGCCGCCCATCGGACTGAGTTTGCCGCTGGGTATCGGAGCCAATCAAGTAATCGATGCGGCTGGCCGCGACAAAGTAAGTCCAGGGTTTGACGGGTGGCGTGTCCGACGCCGCATCGGCTTTGAGGGCAGCGGGGTCGGTGCCCAAGGGCCCTGACTGCGAGAAGTACAGCTGCCCCGCATTTTGACCCCAGACATGGTTGTCGGTCAGTTGCAAGGTGGTTTCGCGCTTCACGGTGGCGGCACGCAAGACGATGTTCAGTGTGCCCCCGGTGGCCCCAGAAAATTCAGCCGTCGGTGCGCGCACCACCTCAATGCGCTCGATCAGCTCAGAGGGCAGCTGGTCCAGTGGCAGGGAACTCTTGCCGCTGCTGACACGCTGGCCGTCAATCAGCAATTGCGTTGCACTGGCCTCCATGCCGCGCATGCGAATCTCAACGCCCCCTTGCCCGTTGGGCGTGACTTGCACACTCGGCAGCTGCCGCAGCACATCCACGACAGAAAATGCGCCCAAGGCGGCAATGTCTTTGCGCTCCACCACCACCAGTGATCCTGTCGCATCAAAACGCTGCTCGATCGCACGCCGGGCAGACACTGTGACCGTCTCCGTTGACTGCTCCTGCGGCGTTGCCCGCTCATCGGGCAGGGTTTGAGCGATGACGAGCAGGGGCGCACCGATCACGGAAAGCACTGAAAAATGCAGAAAAGAAGGAGGCGTTCTCATGACACTTGGCGTTGACTTGCCACGCCAACAAGGCGCAAGCAGGTTATTGACTTCAATGGCGGCAAATGGACCCTGTTGATCTGCACCGCTGTGGATTTGAATTTAACCATAATAGGTTAATTTTCTCAAACTCACGCGACGCGATGCAGGGTTGGATTTGCTTGTTATTGCCCATGACAAGAAGTCTGAACGCCTTGGCCACAAAGTCCACAAACGCCCTGACCCCCAGTGTTCAGGGGGCGGGCGAGCACCCCGTTGCCGCGTGTTCCGGGCTGTGCAGTGGGGCGAATTGAAGCAGACGATTGGATCGCTTCACACCTTGGCCAGCCAGCGCTCCACCAGTTTGACCCAGTAAGTGGCACCGGTCGACAAGATGCGGTCGTTGAAGTCATAACCTGCGTTGTGCACCATGCAGCCGCCCACACTGCCCACGCCGTTGCCGATGTTGATGAAGCAGCCGGGCACCTTTTCCAGGAAAAAGGCGAAGTCTTCGCTGGCCGGCACGGGCTCGGGCTTGGGCACCAGGCCAGTCTCGCCCAGCCAGTCGCGCACCAGGTCCAGACAGAAGGCGGTTTGGGTAGGGTCGTTCATGAGGACCGGGTAGCGGCGCATGTAGTTCACATCGGCCGTTGCACCGTAGGTTTGCGCCACGGCGTTAGCGATTTCGTGGATGCGCCGCTCCAGCAGGTCGCGAATTTCGGGTTGCATGGCCCGCACGCTCAGCCGCAGCTCGGCTGTGCCCGGGATCACGTTGGGCGCGTCGCCTGCCAAAAATGCCCCCAGCGAAATGATGCCGGTTTGCAGGGGCGGCACGTTGCGCGAGACCACACTTTGCAAGGCCATGACCAGGGCCGAGCCCACGAGGATGGGGTCGACCGCGTTGTGCGGAAAGGCTGCATGGCCGCCCACCCCCTTGACGGTGATGATGCAGGTGTCTGCGCTGGCCATGGCACAACCGGGCACGGCCATGAACTGGCCTTCCGGAATGCCGGGGCCGTTGTGCATGCCAAACATGGCGTCGCAAGGAAACAAGTCCAGAAAACCGTCTTCGAGCATCTTGCGGGCACCGCCCAGGCCCTCTTCGGCGGGCTGGAACACGGCGTGCACGATGCCGTCGAAGTGTCGTGTGGCCGCCAGATGGCGTGCCGCAGACAGCAGCATGGCGGTGTGTCCGTCATGGCCACAGGCGTGCATCTTGCCAAACACCTTGCTGGCCCAGGCCTTGCCCGAGGTTTCGGCAATCGGCAGGGCGTCCATGTCGGCACGCAGGCCGATGCGGCGTGTGCTGGTGCCCGCACGCAAGGTGCCGACCACGCCCGTGCCGCCCAAACCCCGGTGCACCTCCCAGCCCCAGCGTTCCAGCCGTGCGGCCACCAGATCACTGGTGTCGTTTTCTTGAAATCCCAGCTCGGGATTGGCATGAATTTGGTGGCGGATGTCCACCATCTCGGCTTCGTGCGCACGGATGGCTTCTAGGGCAGGTGGGAGGAGGGCGGTGTCGTTCATGGCGTGTCTTGGTCGTGGGCATCGGTGAGAGGGTCAGGTGCTACTTTGCCTTGTTCAGAGTTTCATGGCTGTCATGTTTGCGCCTTGGAGTGCACCACACAGTGGCCATCCATCGAGTCGGCGTTGTGTGGGTTGAACCCGACTTTGCCTCAGACAATGAGTGCGACGGATTTCACCTGGCACCAAACCGAAGCACCTTGTCGAAGCGCCAGATGGCGCAGCGATCTGCGTGTGACACGTCCAAGAATCAATGCTTGACCGCAACGCACGCGCACGACAACTTGCGAAGGATGGGCGTCTGAATCTATCGATTCGATGAGGCCCTGCAGACGGTTTTGTATGGTGGAGTCCTCGTGATTGGAAAGTGCAAGGCTGACATCGCGGGCCAGGATGCGGACACGAACGGTTTGACCCACTGCAACGCCCTGGTCGCGCACCCAAAGGATTCCGCCATCCCATTGAATTTGTGCCATGTGGTCCTCTGGGTTGCGCTCCATGACCCGGCCCAAGGTCACCATACCCGCCTCTTCGCCGATGGCCAGGGCCATGTCCTGCGACACCATGGCTTCGGTCATCGGTGCGCAAGATCGGACGTTGCCACCATCGAGCATGACCACTTGATCGGCCAAGCGAGCGAGTTCGTCCACCGAGTGGGTGACATACAGCATCGGGATCTTCAGTTCTGCGTGCAACCTCTCCAGCCAGGGCAAGACTTCTTTGCGCCGAGCGACATCCAGTGAGGCCAGCGGTTCGTCCAGCAAGAGCAGCTGAGGTTGTGTGGCCAAGGCCCTGGCGATTGCCACACGCTGACGCTCACCGCCTGACAGCGTGGTGACGCCACGCTCGAGCAGGTGGCCAATGCCCAGCAGCTCCAATGCCGCGTCAAGAACCTGCGTTTGTTTGGTTTTACCAGCCCTGCGCAGACCAAAGTGCAGGTTTTGCTTGACATTCAGGTGTTCAAAAAGGCTGGCTTCCTGAAAGACATAACCCATTTGACGCTGCCAGGTGGGCTTGAAAAGTCGTTTTTCACTGTCTTGCCATATTTCATGGCCGAATGAGATGAGACCCTGGGCCTTCTCCAAACCGGCCACACAGCGCAACAGGGTGGTTTTGCCTGAACCAGACGGCCCAAACAAGACCGTGATGCCGTTGACTGGCAGGGTGAGGTCCACCTTCAGTGCGAAGTCGCTGCGGTCGAGCTGAACTTGGATGCGAAGCTGGGGTGAAGTGGTCATGACAGGACTTTGTCACTGCGTCTTTTCAGTCGCGCCAATGTGATCAAAACGGCAAATGAAAAGACGACCATGCCCGCAGCCAAGCCATGAGCTTGGGCATATTCCATCGCTTCAACATGGCCGTAGATTTGTGTGGACACCACGCGGGTTTGCCCCGGAATGTTGCCGCCGATCATCAGCACCACCCCAAACTCGCCAACCGTGTGCGCAAAGCTCAGCACAGTCGCGGTCAACAGACCGGGCTTGGCCAATGGCAGCGCCACTGAAAAAAAGGCGTCGATGGGTCTGGCCCGCAGTGTGGCTGCAACCTCCATGGGTCTTGTGCCCATGGCTTCAAATGCAGACTGAATGGGCTGCACCGCAAAGGGCAGAGAAAAGATGATCGAGCCGATCAGCAGTCCGGTGAATGAAAATGACAGAAGGCCCCAACCCACCGCTTGTGTGAGCTGTCCCACCCAACCGTGTGGACCCAGCAGCACCAAGATGTAAAACCCCAGCACGGTAGGCGGCAACACCAAGGGGAGCATGACCAAGGCGCTGATCGGGGAGCGCCAGCGCGACGGTGTCTGGGACAACCACCAGGCCAGTGGCGTGGCGATCAACATCAGCAAAGCCGAGGACAGCGCTGCCAGTTTGAGCGTCAAACCGATGGCCTGCCAAGCTTCAGGGGTGAGGGCACCGTTCATTGGCTTGAGGGCTTCATGGATGATTGAAGTTCGTACCCGAATGAACGGATGACCGCCTTGGCCTGATCACCCTGGAGGTATTGGAGGAGTGCGGCGGCAGCGGCATTGTCCTTGCCTGGGTTCAGCAAAACAGCATCCTGCTGGATCGGGGCATGCATGGAAGATGGCACCACCCACCCAGAGCCTTCCTTGATCCTGCCGTTTTCGTAAACCTGAGACAGGGCGATGAATCCCAGTTGCGCATTCTCAGACGAGACGAATTGGAAGGTCTGGGTGATGTTGGACCCCTCTGCGATCTTGGGTGCGATGCGCTCGCGCAAGCCCATCTTGTCCAGTGCCGCGATGGCCGCTGCGCCATAAGGAGCAAGTTTGGGGTTGGAGATGGCGATTTTGTCGAACCGCCCGCTGCGAAGCACCTCCCCATGGGCATCGACGAATCCCGGCTTTTTGCTCCACAAGACCAACTTGCCAATGGCATAGGTGAACCGCGCGCCTGGCACCCCCAGCCCTTCCTTCTCCAGTTTGAGAGGCGTCGTGTCGTCGGCCGACAGCAGGATCGAAAACGGCGCACCATTCCGGATTTGCGTGTAGAACAGGCCTGTGGCCCCAAATGCCAATGTCAGCTTGTGGCCTGTGTCACGCTCAAAGTCTTGCGCGATCCGCTTCATGGGGGCCGTAAAGTTCGCCGCGACCGCCACACTGGCTTCGGCGGCCAGAAGGGTCACAGGGATGACCATTGCGATCAGGGCGATCACGAGTCGCCCCCATTCTTGTTTTTTCATGATGCCCTTCGCTATGGGAAAATATGAAATCAATTGCGTTTCGTTATTCTACATATGAATAGCGGTGCCATCACCTTGAGGGACTGAGCATGTCTGCTCCAAAAATTCAATTTGACGACGTCCTGGGAGCCCCTGCTGTAGACAAGCGCCTGGAAGTGTTGAGATCCATGCACCATGCGGGGTCCATTTCTGAGGCTGCACGAGCCAATGGCGTGAGCTACAAAGCGGCTTGGCAAGCCCTTGAGACGCTGAGTAATCTGGCCGGGGTTCCTCTGGTGGAGAAAGCCGTGGGCGGTTCGGGCGGGGGAGGTGCCAAACTCACGCCTGCCGGCCTTCAGGTGTTGGAGGCCGCTGACCTGCTGAGTTCGGCTCGCGAAAATGCGCTCGCACAATTTGTTCGCTCTGCCGACGGCTTGGGACTGAATCTGCGCGGTATCGCTGGCATGGGCCTTCGAACCAGCATGCGCAACCAGATGCCGTGTCAGGTTCAGGACATACGTGCGTCAAGAGGCGCAGCAACCGTCGTTCTGGAACTGCCCGATGGGCAAGGATTGACGTCGAAAATCACGCTGGAGAGTCTGCAACTGCTGAGTCTTCAACCCGGGCAGAAGGTGTTGGCCATGTTCAAGGCCACTGCCGTGACGGTGGCACCCACCATCGTGGGCGCTGGCGAAGTCAATCTGCTGCGTGGCAAAGTGGTGCGCCGAGGAACGGGTGCTGCAGGGCTAGAGGTCTCATTGCAACTCACGCCAGGATTGGTCCTGGTGGGGTTCGCTGATGCCGAGTCACCCCTCAAACTTCGGCAAAACGCGATGGCCGCTCTAGAGCCCAATGCGGTGGTGATCGGGCTTGCAGGGTGATGTTTTGAATTCGTCAGGAAAGGAAGAAATCAAAACACCAGGCTATGTTTCAGGCAAAAAGCAAACAGCTTCTGATCGAGGGCTGGGCAGCAGTTGTTCTTTGGCGGGCCCCACCTGCATATCGCGTGGCAGTGGCACCGCATTTTTCACGGCCAGCACTTCCGCCATCACGCTGACTGCAATTTCAGGCGGTGTTTTGCTGCCAATGAAAATGCCAATCGGTCCGCGTAGTGGCGCAAGACTTTCCTGAGTTTGATCAAAGTGTTCAACCATGCGTGAGCGCCTGGCCTCATCGTTGCGTCGAGAGCCAATCGCGCCAACGTACAGTGCATCGCAGCTCAAAGCTTCCAACAAGGCCAGATCATCCAGTTTGGGGTCGTGTGTCAAAGCAATCACGCAAGTGCGTTTGTCGACGTGGAAGGCTTTGACCACATCGTCGGGCATGTCAGACAGCAGAGTCACCCCGGCCACCTGCCAGCCACTGCGGTACTCTTCGCGGGGATCACAGACCGTCACTGCAAAGCCGCAAAACAAGGCCATCGTCGCCAAGTATTCCGTCAATTGACCGGCACCAATCAGCAACATGCGGTATTCAGGGCCGAAACAATTGCAAAGGTTCTTGCCATCGTCGCTCAACGCTTGGGGTTGCAACGCCCGCAACAAGGTCACCTTTCCGGTTGACATGTCGGTGCGCCGATGCACCATTTGACCTTGGGTGAGCATGTCCACCAGTTGTTGGAGTTCAGCCACTTCGGGATTGAATTCGAGCACAAGCTCTAGCGTTCCGCCACAGGGCAAACCAAAACGGTGCGCTTCATCAGCGCTGACACCGTAGGTCACCCGCTCAGGGGGACTGTCTGGGATGTCATGTGTCAGATTTTCTGAGGGATGGGCAGCGGTCGGCTGACTGATGCGCTTGTAGCGATAAATCAGATCGTCTTCGATGCAACCACCAGAAACCGAGCCCACCACGGACCCGGTTTCACAAAGCGCCATGATGGAGCCCACGGGGCGAGGTGAAGAGCCCCATGTTCGCACCACAGTGGCCAACAAGGCTTTTTGGCCCTTTGCACGCCAGCCCAACAGCTGGTTCAACACCATGAGGTCGAGATTTTCCATCGTCTGGGGCTGTCAATCAGCGGGTCACCATGACCACCACGGCCAGGGCAACAGCTGCGCCCGCAGCCCACATCCAAACAGGCACGCCAGCGGATGTCTGTGCAGGCGCAGATTCTTGGGGAACCGGTTCTTCGGCGGGCGGGTAGCGTTTTTCGAGTTCAGCTTCAAACCGTTTGAAAAAGTCTTCGGCCATGTTTTTGGCCACGCCATCGATCAAGCGTTGGCCCAACTGTGCGATTTTTCCACCCACCGAGGAGTGCACGGTGTAATGCAATTCGCAGCCCTTTTCCAGTGGCTTGATTTCGACGGAAGACTCCCCTTTGCCAAAACCGGCCACCCCACCTTGGGCATCGAAGTTGAGTTTGTAACTTTGGGGGGCCACGATGTCCGTGAGCTGGACACTGCCATTGAACATGGCCGAGACCGGACCCATTTTGATGCCTGCTGCGACGGCGAATTTTTGATCACCCGAGGGCTCGAATCTTTGACAGCCGGGAATGCAGGCCTTCAGTATGTCGGGGTCATTCAGCGCCTCCCAGGCTTGCTGCTGCGTCACTTGTAAGGTGCGTTGTCCAGTCATGTCCATGATGAGTTTCTCCTGTCAAATGAAATGGGGGAATGGCTTGAACGTTTCATGAGCTTGCTGATGGCTTGTGCAAGGTCTTCAAGTTTGCTGAGATTGTGAACAGCCAGCATGCCATCTGCGTGTTGATGCAAGACTTGTGCACCGCTGGCCAGCGGCGCGTAGCCATCAAAGCGCAAGAGGGGATTGAGCCAAAACAGTTGGCGGCAATGCCTTTTGAGCCACTGCACTTCAGACTGCAATTGTTCCGGTGCGCCTGTGTCCAAGCCATCGCTGATGAGCAGCACCATGGTTCTGCGCCCGACCAGACACCGCGCATGACGCTCGCGCAAAGTGGTCAAGGACGCGCCCAAGCGGGTGCCACCGGCGAAATCAGAGATCCGTGTGTTGGCCTCCTCCAGCATGCGATCGGTGTCTTTGTGCTTGAAAGCAGGACGCAGGTCAGACAGGTCAGTGCCAAAGGCAAAAACAGAGCGCGGGTGGGCCCGGGTGGCCTGGTGCAAGAAGGCCAAAAGCAATCGGGCATAGCGTTCCATCGATCCCGAGATGTCGACCAGCACCAGCAAGGGCAAAACCTGCGGGCGACGCGCCCGTTGAGGCAGCCACAACAATTCTCCCTCTGAGCGACCTGCTTGCTGCATGGCGGCAGGCCAATGGGGGCGTTGGCCGCGTGTGCCAGCGCGTGTGCGGCGACCGGGCACCGGTGCCAAAGACAAGGGAATGTCGCGAACCAAGCGTTCAATCAGGCGGAACTCACTGGCGTTCAGTGTCGCGAAATCGGCATGCTGCAGGCGATGGCGGTCACTGGCGGTCATGGCCGCATCCAGTTGGATTTCACTTTCTTGGCGTGGGCCGCCTTCTTTTTTGGAGGTGGCAGCCAAGGCTTCTTGCACCCTGGCTTTGCGTGATGGGGGCTGACCTTGACGCACCTTGGGCAACATTTGCGCCAACAGTTGCTGGGCCAGTTCGGGGTTTCTGAATAAGGCCGAAAACAACTGGTCAAAGACCTCCATGTCCTGCTGACGATGGATCAAAACCGTGCCAAGTGCTGCGTGCAGATCGTCTTTTCGTTCAAGACCCACGATGCTGGCCGCTTCAATGGCCAGCGCCATGCCTTGGCTGTCAATGGGCACACCCGCTCGCCGCAAGGCCCGACCCAAGCCCACGATGTTCTGAGGCAGTTTGCCACTTCGGGCGTCACCCAGTTTCATGGCATCAAGCCGACTGCGGCTCAGGTCGCAAAAGCTCGTCGATCATGGGGATCAAAGCTGCCACATCCTCACGCTGCTTGAACAAGATACCGGCCGTGTCCTGGATCACTTCCGGGTCAAGCTCCAGCGTGTCCAGTGCCACCAGTGCCTTGGCCCATTCCACACTCTCGGCGATGCCCGGGGAGCGCTGGAATGCATTGGCAAATGGCATCGCACGCAGCCGAGACACAAATTGTGTGACGGCTTCGGTCAACATCGGTGCGGCCTCAGGCACTTGACTTTGCACAATGGCCAGTTCCCGTTCACGCTCAGGGTAATCCAACCACTGGTAAAGACAACGCCGTTTCACGGCATCGTTCAGGTCGCGCGTGCGGTTGCTGGTGAGGATGGTGATCGGTGCCACTTGGGCCTTGATCGTGCCCAGCTCTGGAATGCTCACTTGGTATTCGCCAAGGTATTCCAGCAAGAAGGCCTCAAACGGTTCATCGGCACGGTCGACCTCATCGATCAGCAAAACGGCACCCGGAGCCGGCGCTTGCAGGGCCTGCAACAAAGGCCGACGAATCAGGTAGCGCTCTTGATAGACCTCTTGCTCGATTTCGGCCACGGTGTGGGTGGCTTGCGCCGCACGCATGTGCAGCAGCTGCGCTGTATGGTTCCACTCGTACAAGGCTTCGCGCTGCTCCATGCCGTCGTAACACTGCAGGCGCAGCATGGGCCGCCCCAACACCTTGGCCAGTGCTTTGGCCAATTCTGTTTTGCCAACACCGGGTTCGCCTTCGAGCAACAAAGGCCTTTTGAGCTTCATGGCCAAAAAGACCGATGTCGCCAGACGACGAGGCGCGTGATAACCCACACCCTCCAGGGCGTGGGTCAATGCATCGATGCTCACAAAATCGTGAATGGTTTCACGCATTGGCTTGTTGCACCGCCCGCTGTGTTTGCACCTTGATCAATTGGGCACGGAACGCAGCGCTGGCATGCAAGTCGCCATTGAGTTCATTCGCATCAATCGACACACCTTCGACAGCCTCGGCCGTGAAGCTTTTCGACAAGGCCGCTTCCAAGCCAGCATGGCGAAACACGCCATTGCCCGCACCGGTGATGGCCACGCGAACGCCTTGATCGGTTTGTGCCACAAACACGCCCACCAGGGCAAAGCGCGAAGCTGCTTGGCGGAACTTGGCATAGGCCGCTTTTTGGGGCACAGGGAAATGAATCGCGGTGATCAATTCACCTTCTTCCAGCGCCGTGGTGTACATGCCCTGAAAGAAATCGTCAGCCGCGATTTTTCGCTTGTTCGTTTGCACTGTGGCACCCAATGCCAAAACGGCGCTGGGGTAGCAAGCTGCGGGGTCGTTGTTGGCCACCGATCCGCCCATGGTGCCCATGGCACGGACTTGGCGGTCACCGATTTGGCCCGCCAGTGCGGCCAATCCCGGGATCGAGGCTTTCACTTCGGCGCTGTCGGCCACAAACTCATGGCGTGTCATGGCACCAATGACCAATGTGTTGCCTTCTTTTTTGATCCCGCTCAGTTCACCGACACCTGCCAAGTCAACCAAACTGCCGGGCTGGGCCAGGCGCTGCTTGAGGGAGGCGATCAGGGTTTGGCCCCCTGCCAGAGCTTGACCTCCGGCAGAGATTTTGGCCAGTGCGTCTGCCAATGCGGCGGGACGTTCGTATGCGAATGCGTACATGTTGTGGTTCCTCAGGCTTTGGCTTGTTGAATGGCGGTCCATACCCGGTTCGGGCTGGCGGGCATGTCCAGGTCTTTCACGCCCAGGGGGGCCAAGGCGTCGAGCACAGCGTTCATCACCGCAGGCGGCGAGCCGATGGCACCGGCTTCACCGCAACCTTTGGTGCCCAAAGGGTTGGTGGTGCAAGGCGTGCACACATGGCCAATCGTGAAGGAAGGGAAATCGTCGGCGCGGGGCATGGCGTAGTCCATGAACGAACCTGTGACCAGTTGCCCGGTTTCGCGGTCGTACACGCAGTGCTCCAGCAGCGCTTGACCGATGCCCTGAACCAAGCCACCGTGGACCTGGCCTTCCACAATCATCGGGTTGATGATGGTGCCAAAGTCATCCACCGCAGTGAACCGGTCCACACGAACTTGGCCTGTGGCCGGATCGACTTCGACCTCGCAAATGTAGGTGCCGGCCGGGAAGGTGAAGTTGGTCGGGTCATAGAAGGCTGTTTCATTGAGACCGGGCTCCAACTTGTCCAGCGGGTAGTTGTGGGGCACATAGGCGGTCAGGGCCACTTGGCCAAATGTGACCATTTTGTCCGTGCCCTTGACCTTGAATTCACCACCGGCAAAGTCCACATCGGCATCGCTGGCTTCCATCAGGTGCGCCGCAATTTTCTTGGCTTTGGCCTCAATTTTGTCCAACGCCCGCATGATGGCTGCACCGCCCACCGAGATGGAGCGCGAACCATAAGTGCCCATGCCAAAGGGCACCCGGCCCGTGTCTCCGTGCACGATGTCCACTTGCTCGGGCGAGAGGCCCAAGCGAGCGGCCACCACCTGTGCAAACGTGGTTTCGTGGCCTTGGCCGTGGCTGTGCGAACCGGTGAAAACGGTCACGCTGCCCGTGGGATGCACACGCACTTCACCGCACTCAAACAAGCCTGCACGCGCACCCAGAGCACCAGCCACATTGGAAGGGGCCAGGCCGCAAGCCTCGATGTAGCTGGAATAACCCAAACCACGCAACAAGCCTTTGGCTTTGGATTGCGCTTTGCGTTGCTCAAGGCCCGCCACATCGGCCAATTCATTGGCTTGTTTCATGCAGGCGTGGAAGTCACCGGTGTCGTACTGCAAGGCAACCGGTGTCTGGTAGGGGAACTCGGTGATGAAGTTGCGACGGCGAATTTCGTCTTGAGACAGACCCATTTCCCAAGCCGCGCGAGACACGATGCGCTCCAGCAAGTAGGTCGCCTCGGGTCGACCAGCGCCTCGGTAGGCATCCACGGGCGCTGTGTTGGTGAACCATGCGTCGACCTCCACATAGACCTGTGGCGTTTTGTACTGACCGGCCAGCAATGTGGCGTAAAGGATGGTCGGAACGGCCGTTGAGAACGTCGACAGGTACGCGCCCAGGTTGGCATCGGTGTGGACGCGGAAACCCAAGAACTTGCCATCCTTGTCCATGGCCAACTCTGCATGGCTGACGTGGTCACGGCCATGGGCGTCAGACAGGAACGCTTCAGAACGGTCGCAGTTCCACTTGATGGGGCGGTTGAGCTTTTTGGAGGCCCAAGTCAGGCACACATCTTCTGCGTACAGATAAATCTTGGCACCAAAACCGCCGCCCACATCGGGCGCAATCACACGAACTTTGTGTTCGGGCAGGCCCATCACAAATGCCGTCAAAAGCAATCGCTCGACGTGCGGGTTCTGGTTGGAGACATACAGGGTGTAATCGTCACCGGCCCGGTTGTAGTGCCCGATGGCCGCACGCGGCTCCATGGGGTTGGGGGCCAAACGGTTGTTGACCAAGTCAAGCTTGGTCACATGCGCAGCATTGGCAAATGTGGCATCGACGGTCGCCTTGTCACCAATGGCCCATTTGTAGCACTGGTTGTTGGAGGCAATGTCGTGAATCACTGGCGCACCCGGGGCTTGCGCATCACGCACATCCACCACCGCAGCCAAGGGTTCGTAATCCACCACCACCAATTCGGCGGCATTGCGGGCTTGTTCGTAGGTTTCTGCCACGACCATGGCGACGTGGTCGCCCACATAACGCACTTTTTCGAAGGCCAAAATGGGGTGTGGCGGCTCTTTCATGGGTTCGCCGTTGGTGCTGGTGATCAACCAGCCGCAAGGCAAACCATTGATCTTGTCAGCGGCCACGTCCTGGCCATCCAAAATACCGATGACACCCGGCGCTGCCAGAGCCGCCGATTTATCGATGCTGCGGATTTTGGCGTGTGCGTGGGGCGAACGGACAAAGTAGCACTGGGCCATATTGGCCAGCACGATGTCGTCGGTGTACTGGCCCGCCCCGGTCAGGAAACGGTAGTCCTCTTTGCGGCGGAGGGATTCCCCAATGTGGGGCAGGTTGGCGAAATCGGAAGCACCCATGTTCGATCTCCTTAAGATTTCATGGCCGCTGCACCCTGCAGCACGGACTTGACAATGTTTTGATAACCGGTGCAGCGGCAAATATTGCCTTCCAGCGCCTCACGGACTTCGTGTTCACCCGCATTTGGTTGACGTTTGCACAAATCCAGTGCACTCATGACCATGCCTGGGGTGCAAAAACCGCATTGCAATCCATGGCACTCCTTGAAGGCTGCTTGCATGGGGTGCATGGTGCCATCGGCCGCCGCAAGGCCTTCGATGGTTTCGACCTCGGAGCCAGCAGCTTGCGCCAACAGCATGTTGCAGGACTTGACGGCCCGGCCATTCATGAGAACGGTACAGGCACCACATTGGGCCGTGTCGCAGCCCACATGTGTGCCCGTGAGTTTGAGATGCTCGCGCAATGCTTGCACCAGCAAAGTATGGGGCGCTGCCTCCACCGCAACGGCCTTGCCGTTGACCTTGAGTTGAACCTGCATTCCTGTCTCCTTTTTGAGGGTTTCACTTTTCATTTCAACGCACAAACACCCCAGATCCCGAGGACCCAAGTCCTTGGCGTGCATTCAGTTTCAGGCCGATCTTCAACCGTTGTGCTCACGACCCGCAAAGCAGGACCGCAGGGAGGCGAGCCACAGCACAACCGTCTGGAAATGGTCTGACAAGGTGTTCTTGTTTGTGCAGTCATCCTAAGGGCCAAAAGCTCATTTTTGGCTCAGGGATATCCGCTATGAAATGCGTTGCATACAGCCCGGGCACGCGATGGACTGTCACCGTTCGCAATGAGGCACACTTCTGCCCGTGCAACACATCAACCTCTCTTACAGCTGGACCCCGCATCAAGCGCAGGCGCAGCAGCGTGACCAAATCAGCCCCCTGCGCAATCCTTTGATGGACATGCTGCAAGCCGTGCGGGCAACCGGCTCCATTGCGGGCGCTGCCCGCGTTTTGGATTTGTCCTATCGCCATGTCTGGGGCGAACTCAAGCGCTGGGAACAAGTGCTCGGCCAGCCATTGATTCTTTGGGAAAAAGGCCAAGCCGCCCGCCTGACGGAATTTGCCGACAAGCTGCTGTGGGCCGAGCGCCAAGCCCAAGCCAGGCTGGTCCCCCAGATCAGCGCTTTGCAGGCCGAACTGGAAAAAACCTTTGCCGTGGCTTTTGACCCTGGCAGCCATTTGTTGACGGTCTATGCCAGCCACGACGATGCGCTGGTCAAACTCAGGGAACACAGTGCCCGGCAATCCCTGCACTTGGACATGCGCTTTTGTGGCAGCGTGGATGCAATCCGCGCTTTGAACGAAGGCCGCTGCACCGTCGCAGGGTTTCATGCCCCTTTGCAACCCGATGCCAGCACCTTGACGGCCCGCACATACAAGCCTTTGCTGAAAACAGGGCACCACAAACTGATCGGATTTGCCACCCGTGAGCAAGGCTGGATGGTGGCCCCAGGAAACCCCAAGAACATCTCGGGCTGGCACGACCTGACGCGGGCAGACCTGCGTTTGGTCAACCGGACACTGGGCACCGGCACCCGTCTGCTTTTGGACCAATGGCTGCAAACCCACAAGCCTGCAAGCTTGCCCACTGGCTACGACAACGAGGAGCCCTCACACTCTGCCGTGGCCACCCGCATCGCCTCGGGTCACGCTGATTTGGGGCTGGGCATTGCATCCGCTGCACAAGCCCAAAAACTGGATTTTGTGCCCCTGACCCAAGAGAACTACTGGCTCGTGTGCCTGAAATCGGCCTTGAACAACCCGGCCGTGATCGCTTTACGGCAAGTGTTGCAAAGTCCCGAATGGCAGCAAGTGCTGGGGCAACAAACCGGCTACCGCCTGCATGATGAAGCTGGGCAAATTCAATCGCTCAAACAATGCCTGCCTTGGTGGCCAAATCGATGAAGCCTCCGACTTGAGTGAAGCGACATGGACACAAAAACTGCGTCCAGAAAAAATCAGGCCTTGATCCCTCAAGGCCTGGCGGGCCTGAACGCCTCGGCCACAAAGTCCACAAACGCCCGCACCCGCGCCGCCGATTTGTGCTGCGCGGGGTAGACCGCATAAATGTCGGCATCGGGTGTGTGGTGCTGCGGCAGCACTTGCACCAGCTGGCCCTTGGCCAGGTGCTGGCGGATGTCCCATTCGGCCCGCAGCAAGAGGCCGTGGCCATCGAGCGCCCATTGCACCGCGATGCTGCCGTCGTTGGTGGTCAGGTTGCCGCGGGTTTTGATGGTCTCGGTGGGGCCTTGTTTGCCGCGTGTGAGTTTGACCACGCCATAGGCTTCGCCCCCTTGGCGGATGCTGATGAAGTTGTGCCGGGCCAGCTCGGCCGGAGTTTTGGGCTCGCCATGCGCCTGGAGGTAGGCGGGCGATGCACACAGCAGGCGCTGGTTGTCGGCGATCTTGCGTGCAATGACGCGGGTGTCGGGCGGCGGGCCAAAGCGGATGCACACGTCAAACGCGTCGTCGGTGAGCGCTGGCGGGTCCACCGACAGCTGCAGCTGTGCATCGACTTGCGGGTATTGCCGGGCAAAGCGGCTGATCAGCGGGCCGATGTGGCTGCGCCCAAAGCCCAGCGTGGCGTTGATGCGCAGCAGGCCGCTGGGCGTGGAGCGGCTGGTGCCCAACTGCTGTTCCAGATCGGCCATCTCGGCCAGGATGTTGCGGGCGTGGCGCAGCATGGTTTCGCCTTCCACCGTCAGGCTCATGCGGCGGGTGGTGCGGTTGACCAGTGGAACACCCAGGCGCGACTCCATGTGCGACAGGCGCTTGCTCACGGCGGCCGTGGTGATGCGCAGCTCACGCGCAGCGGCGCTCAGGCTGCCCGCCATGGCCAGTGCAGAAAAAAAGCCGAGATCGGCCGCTTGCAGGCGTGGTTCCATTGTTGATATCAGGTTAACAATGGCTTGAATTTTAGGGTGTTTGTTGATCTGTTCCGGCTCCAGAATGTCTGCACCTTTCAACACCCCTCCCGCATTCACATGAAAACCTACCGCATCGCCACCATCCCCGGAGACGGCATTGGCAAAGAAGTCATCCCCGCAGGCCAGCAAGTCATGCAGGCCTTGGCGCAAGCCTGTGGCACGTTTGCTTTCGAGTTTGAAAACTTTGGCTGGGGTGGCGACTACTACCGCCAGCACGGCGTGATGATGCCCGCCGATGGCCTGGACGCCTTGCGTGACAAAGACGCGATTTTGTTTGGCTCGGCCGGTGACCCGGACATTCCGGACCACATCACGCTGTGGGGCCTGCGCCTGAAAATTTGCCAGGGCTTTGACCAATACGCCAACGTGCGCCCCACGCGCATCCTGCCCGGCATCGATGCACCGCTCAAGCGCTGCACACCCCAAGACCTGGACTGGGTCATCGTGCGCGAAAACTCCGAGGGCGAATATTCGGGCGTGGGCGGCCGTGTGCACCAAGGCCACCCGATTGAGGCGGCCACCGACGTGTCCATCATGACCCGCGCAGGTGTGGAGCGCATCTTGCGCTACGCCTTCAAGCTGGCGCAGTCACGCCCCCGCAAGCTGCTGACGGTGGTGACCAAAAGCAACGCGCAGCGCCACGCCATGGTCATGTGGGACGAGATCGCTGTACAGGTCTCCAAAGAGTTTCCCGATGTGAAGTGGGACAAAGAACTGGTCGATGCAGCGACCGCCCGCATGGTCAACCGCCCGGCCACACTGGACACCCTGGTCGCCACCAATTTGCATGCCGACATCCTGAGCGATCTGGCCGCTGCGCTGGCGGGCAGCTTGGGCATTGCGCCCACGGGCAACATCGACCCCGAGCGCCGTTACCCCAGTATGTTCGAGCCCATCCACGGCTCGGCCTTTGACATCATGGGCAAGGGCTTGGCCAACCCTGTGGGCACTTTCTGGTCGGTGGTCATGCTGCTCGAGCACATTGGCGAGCCGGCCGCCGCCCAGCGCCTGATGGCGGTCATCGAAAGCGTGACGGCCAATCCGGCCCTGCACACCGGTGACTTGGGCGGGAAAGCCCTGACCGCCGATGTCACCCAGGCTGTATGCAAAGCCCTGGCTTGAAGTCATGATGCAGGGCTGGATGCAGTCTGTCCTTTTCCTGATCAATGAATCTTGATCCCCCTCTCTTTGAAAGGTTTGACCATGCGCTTCCCATTTTTGCCCGTGTCCGTAGCTTGTGCCTTGCTCTTGTCTGCGAACGCCTTCGCACAAGACTACCCCGCATCGAACAAGTCCATCACCTTCGTGCTGCCTTATGCCGCAGGCGGGCCGACCGACAAAGCCGCACGCGACCTGGCCCAGGCCATGAGCAAGGCCATGGGCGGGCACAGCATCGTGATCGACAACTCGGCCGGTGCTTCAGGCTCGATTGGGGCCAACAAAGTGGCCAAGGCCTCTGCCGACGGCTACACGCTCTTGTTCACGCACATTGCGCAAGCGACCTTGCCGACTTTTTTCCGCAACTTGCCTTACAACGTGGAAAAAGACTTTGAGTACATCGGTTTGGTCAGCGAAAACCCGATGAACCTGATTGGCCGCCCCAGTTTGCCCGTCAACACCATGGGTGAGTTGGTCACCTGGATTCAGGGCAACAAGGGCAAGATCAACATCGCCAACGCAGGCCCCGGTTCAGCCTCGCACCTGTGCGGCATGTTGTTCCAGTCCACGCTCAAGGTGGACATGACCTCGGTGCCCTACAAAGGCACAGCCCCCGCCATGACCGACCTGATCGGCGGCCAGGTGGATTTGATGTGCGACCAGACCACGACCACGATCCCGCAGATCGAGGGCAAGAAGGTCAAGTCATTTGCCGTGACCACGCCAGCGCGTTTGTCCTCGCCCGTGCTCAAGGACATGCCCACCATGCGTGAAGCCGGTCTCAAGGATTTCACCGTCACGATCTGGCAAGGCCTGTATGCCCCCAAGGGCACGCCCGCTGCGGTGCTCAAAAAGCTCAATGACGCCCTGAAGGTGGCCGTCAAAGACCCGGATTTCATCCGCAAGCAAGACGCTGGTGGTGCCTCGGTCATCAACGACGCCCGCAACGATCCGGCAGGGCACAAGGCCTTTGTGCTGGCTGAGGTTGCCAAGTGGGCGCCTGTGATCAAGGCGGCGGGCGTTTACGCGGATTGATTTTTCGCAGACCCATGCAGTTCAATGCTTGCCACATTGCAGCAGGCGTTGAACCAGAAGCGAGCAGGTGGCGAATCAGGGCTTGAGCCAATATCCTGGCTGGGCATATGTTTTCTTGAGGTGCTCGATGAAAAATCGCACCTTGGCAGGCAGGTGTTTTTGCTGCGGATAGACGGCGAGGATGTCGTAGGCGGGCAATGCAAATTCGTCCAGCACCTTGACCAGTTCGCCGCTTTGCAGTTGTTTCTGGATTTCCCAAGTGGAGCGCCAGCCCAGACCCAAGCCTTCGCTGACCCAGCGGTGCAGCAATTCACCATCATTGCAGTCCAAGTTGCCCTCCACCTTGACGGTCACGGTTTTGCCATCTTTGTGAAAGTACCACCCGCGTTGCTGCCCACCTTGTAGATTGAAAGCCAGGCAGTTGTGCTGGCGCAGATCTTCCAGGGTCTTGGGCTTGCCGCGTTTTTTGAAATAAGCAGGTGTGCCGCATACGACGCGCTGGTTGTTGGCCAAGTGGATGGCCACAAAGTTCGGGTCAATCTGCCCGCCGATTCGCAGGCCAAGGTCGTAGCCTTCGCGCACCAGATCGACCACGCGGTCGGTCAGGTTGAAAGAAATTTGCACCTGCGGGTTGGCTTTGAGGAAGGCGCTCGCGTGTGGTGCCACATGCAAACGACCGAACGCTGCAGGTGCCGAAACAATCAGGTGGCCACTGGCGCGTTGGTGTTGCGAGGACACGGCTTTCTCGGCCTCTTCCCAGCGTGCCAGTAGCTGATGGCATTCGTCCAGGTAGCTGGCACCCTGGTCGGTCAGCGTCAGGCGGCGGGTGGTGCGGATCACCAGTTGCGTGCCCAAGCGTTGCTCCAGCGCGTCCAGACGCCGCCCCATCATGACCGGCGTCACACCCTCGGCCAGTGCTGCAGCGGCCAGGCTGCCGTGGGCCATCACCTGCACAAAAGCGTCTATTTCCTTGAAGCGGTCCATCGCGAACTCCGGTTAATCCGATACGCAGAGTATCGAATGAAAGTATCTGCAATGCAATTCCCAAACGCTTTGTCGATCAATAGCATCAAGCCCAGTTTGATTCAACTTTGCAAAAGGAAACCCGATGACCCGCATGACCGCTGTCGAAGCCGCACTTTGTGTGATGGAAAAAGAAGGCATTTCACAGGCCTTTGGTGTGCCGGGGGCCGCCATCAATCCCTTGTACGCCGCCTTGCGCAAGCGTGGGCAGATTTCCCATGTGTTGGCAAGGCACGTTGAGGGGGCCTCGCACATGGCCGAGGGTTACACCCGAGCCCGTGCCGGCCAAATCGGTGTGTGCATTGGCACTTCAGGACCGGCCGGGACCGACATGATCACGGGCCTGTATTCGGCCATGGCCGACAGCATTCCGATCTTGTGCATCACCGGTCAGGCCCCCCGAGCGCGTTTGTACAAAGAAGACTTTCAGGCCGTGGACATCGAGAGCATTGCCAAGCCGGTGACCAAGTGGGCGGTGACGGTGCGCGAGCCGGCGCAGGTGCCTTGGACTTTCCAGCAAGCCTTTCACCTCATGCGCTCGGGTCGCCCCGGCCCTGTGCTGATCGATTTGCCCATCGATGTGCAACTGGCTGAGATCGAGTTCGACATCGACACTTACACGCCGCTGCCGGTGTACAAACCCGCCGCCAGCTTGGCCCAGATCCACAAAGCGCTGGACATGCTGATGAGCGCCGACAAGCCCTTGATCGTGGCCGGTGGCGGCATCATCAACGCCGACGCCAGCGACTTGCTGGTCGAGCTGGCCGAGATCACGGGCGTGCCGGTCATCCCCACGCTCATGGGCTGGGGCAGCATCCCCGATGACCACCCCTTGATGGCGGGCATGTGTGGGCTGCAAACCAGCCACCGTTATGGCAACGCCACGATGCTGGCCAGCGACTTTGTGCTGGGCATCGGCAACCGCTGGGCCAACCGGCACACCGGCTCGGTGGATGTCTACACCCAGGGCCGCCGCTTTGTGCATGTGGACATCGAGCCCACCCAGATTGGCCGTGTGTTCATGCCTGATTACGGCATCGTCTCGGACGCCAAGGCGGCGCTGCAATTGTTTGTGCAGGCGGCGCGTGAGCGGCGTGCGGCGGGCACCTTGCGTGATTACGCCGACTGGGCTGAGCGCTGTGCCGAACGCAAACACCTGATGTTGCGCAAGACCCATTACACGGAGATTCCGATCAAACCGATGCGGGTGTACGAAGAGATGAACAAGGCCTTTGGGCGTGACGCGGTGTACGTCAGCACCATTGGCCTGTCGCAGATCGCCGGGGCGCAGTTTCTGAAGGTGTTCGGGCCGCGCCAATGGATCAACTGCGGTCAGGCCGGGCCTTTGGGCTGGACGATTCCGGCGGCGCTGGGCGTGGTGGCCTCGGACCCCACCCGCACGGTGGTGGGCCTGTCGGGTGACTACGACTTCCAGTTCTTGATCGAAGAGTTGGCCGTGGGGGCGCAATTTGGCCTGCCTTATGTGCATGTGTTGGTCAACAACAGCTATTTGGGTTTGATCCGGCAGGCGCAGCGCCAGTTCGACATGGACTACTGCGTGCAGTTGGCGTTTGACAACCAGAACGTGGACGACCCGGCCTTGAAGGGCTTTGGCGTGGACCACCATGCGGTGGTGCAGGGTCTGGGTTGCAAGGCACTGCGTGTGACCGATCCCGAAAAAATTGGCGATGCCTTGGTGCAGGCCCAAGCCATGGCGCGGCAGTTCCGGGTGCCGGTGGTGGTGGAGGTGATTCTGGAAAAAGTGACCAATGTGGCCATGGGCACTGAGATCGACCGCATCAACGAATTCGAAGCGGTGGACTGCCGCCACCCCGAAGGTTTGAAGGGCCTGGAGTTAGCGGGTCTGCTCGAATGAGCCGTGCCTGATCCGCGTGCCTTGATCCTCCCGCGCCCATGGATGCTGCAGGAGCCGTTTTGATTTATTCAGGAGATTGTCCGTGCCCCGTTTTTCAGCCAACTTGTCGATGCTTTTCACCGAACTGCCTTTTCTGGACCGCTTTGACCGTGCGGCCCGCGCCGGTTTTGAGGGGGTGGAGTTTTTGTTCCCCTACGACCACCCGGCCGAAGAGGTGGCCAAAGCCCTCCAGGACAGTGGCCTGAAACTGGTGCTGCACAACCTGCCTGCGGGCCATTGGGCGTCGGGCGAGCGCGGCATCGCGTGCCACCCCGATCGGGTGGTGGAGTTTTGCGAAGGGCTGAACCAGGCGCTGGACTATGCCCGGGTGCTGGGCACGCCGCAGATCAACTGCCTGGCGGGCATCTTGCCGGTAGGTGTGGACACTGACCAGGCCCAGGCCACGCTGGTGCGCAATTTGCGCCAGGCCGCGGCCACGCTGGGCCGCAAAGGCGTGCGGCTCTTGATGGAGCCGATCAACACCTTCGACATTCCCGGCTTTTTTGTCAACCGCACGGCGCAGGCCTTGCAGATCATGGACGAGGTGGGCTCGGACAACCTGTACCTGCAATACGACATCTACCACGCGCAGCGCATGGAAGGTGAATTGTCAGCGAGCTTGCATAAGCACCTGTCCCGCATTGCCCACGTGCAGATCGCCGACACCCCCGGGCGACACGAGCCGGGCACGGGCGAGATCAATTACCAACACCTCTTCAACTGGCTTGACGAGATCGGCTACAGCGGCTGGGTCGGCTGTGAATACAAACCCCGTAACCCCCAGCCGGGCGGCACCGAAGCTGGTCTGGGTTGGCTGCCTGTACGCCAAGGTACGCCCAGCGGCGCTGTTTGCTCAGCCATGACTTGAGATGTCAACCGATTTAAACAAGGAAACAAGATGACAAAAAGTGGCCTGAAAGTCGGCTTTATTGGCCTGGGCATCATGGGTGCGCCCATGGCCCTGAATTTGCTTAAAGCGGGGCACATGATGTTTGTGCAAACACGCAGCAAGCTGCCCCAAGACCTGGTGGACGGTGGCGCCACCGTGTGTACCAGCGCCGAAGAGGTGGCCAAGCGGGCCGATGTGATCATCACCATGCTGCCCGATACGCCTAACGTGCAGGACGTGTTGCTGGGTGAGCGCGGAGTGGCAGCGGGGCTAAAGGGGACAGCACAGGGCAGCGATGGCCGGCCCAAATTGGTGATCGACATGAGCTCCATCAGTCCGATGGCTACCCAAGTTATGGCCAAGCGCATTCACGCGCTGGGCGCTGAGCACCTGGATGCGCCGGTCTCGGGGGGCGAGGTGGGGGCCAAAGCCGCCAGTTTGACCATCATGGTGGGGGGGCTTGCGCACAGCTTTGAGCGTGCCCGTCCCCTGTTTGAAAGCTTGGGCAAGAACATCACCCATGTGGGTGGACACGGTGACGGGCAGACCACCAAAGTGGCCAACCAGATCATCGTGGCGCTCAACATCGAGGCGGTGGCTGAAGCGCTTTTGTTTGCCAGCAAGGCTGGGGCTGATCCCGCCAAGGTACGCCAGGCCCTGATGGGTGGCTTTGCCGCCAGTCGAATTTTGGAAGTGCACGGTGAACGCATGGTCAAGCGCAGTTTTCAGCCGGGTTTTCGGATCGCCCTGCACCAAAAAGACCTGGGCCTGGCTCTGCAAGCCGCCCGAGAGATGGGGCTGTCCTTGCCGCACACGGCCAGCGCAGCACAACTCATGCAGGTATGCGCTGCACACGGCCTGGCCGGACTGGATCACTCGGCCTTGTGCCGCAGTTTGGAAATCATGACAGGGCACGACATCGCGGCCAAGGACGTTAACATTGTTGCATGATTGAACCGACAGACTCCAACACGCGCGGCGCTGGCCCAGTTGCGCTGCCCGACGCCAACGAATCGCCTTTGTTTTGTTTGCGCCACCTCTACGACGTGGCCGTGCAACGCGCCTTGCCCCTGCACAACACCGCCGCCCATTTGCCCACCCCCCCAGATCCTGCGAAGGGCCGCACCCTGGTGCTCGGTGCTGGCAAAGCCGGGGGTGCGATGGCGCAGGCGGTGGAGGCCCTGTGGCCAGCAGATGCGCCGCTGTCGGGCCTGGTGGTCACGCGCTATGGCCACACACCACCTCGCCCGGCGGGATTGCCCGAGCGCATCGAGGTGTTGGAGGCCGCGCACCCCGTGCCTGATGCAGCGGGTTTGCAAGCCGCCGAGCGCATTTTGGAATTGACGCAAGGCTTGACGGCCGACGACCTGGTGCTGTGCCTGATCTCGGGCGGCGGCTCGTCGCTGCTGACCCTGCCTGCCGAGGGCATCGATTTGCAGCTCAAGCAAGACATCAACCGCCAGCTGCTGGCCAGTGGGGCCAATATTTCCGAGATGAACTGCTTGCGCAAGCACCTCTCGCGCATCAAAGGCGGGCGTCTGGCGGCGGCCTGTAGCCCTGCGCGGGTGGTCACGCTCACCATCAGCGACGTGCCGGGCGATGACCCGTCCATCATCGCCAGCGGCCCCACCGTGCCCGATGCCACCAGTTGCGCCGACGCGCTGGCCATTTTGCAACGCTACGCCATCAACGTGCCCGACTCGGTGCTGCAGGCTTTGCAGTCGGGTGTTTGGGAAACACCCAAGCCCGGCTCGCCGGTGTTTGCGGGGCACAGTGTGCACATGATCGCCACGCCCCAGCAGTCGCTGGAGGCCGCAGCTGCCGCTGCTCGTGCCATGGGGCTGAACGCCTACATTCTGAGCGACGAGATTGAGGGCGAGTCGCGCGAAGTAGGCAAGGTGCACGCGGCGCTGGCCCGCGCGGCGGCAAAAGGCCTTGGGCCTTTCCAAAAACCCTGCGTGATTCTGAGCGGGGGCGAAACCACCGTGACGATCAAACCTCAGACCGCTGACACGCCCAAAGGGCGCGGTGGCCGGGCGGGCGAGTTTTGCATGGGGCTGGCAGAGGCCTTGCAAGGTCAAAACGGCGTGTGGGCGCTGGCGGCCGACACCGACGGTATTGACGGCATTGAAGACAACGCCGGGGCGCAAGTGGGCCCCGACACGCTGGCCCGCGCCCTGGCGCTGGGCCACAAGGTGGACGAGCACCTGCAGCGCAACGATGCCTATGGTTTCTTTGAACCCTTGGGCGATCTGGTCATCACCGGACCCACACACACCAATGTGAATGACTTCAGGGCCATGCTGGTGCTGTGATGCAGGTCGATGGGTTGAGGCGCTGATGGGCTAGGTTTGCTTGGTTAATGCTTCAATGACGGCTTATGATTGTTTTCTTAAAAATACAAAAACAGATCAAAAGTCAATCCTATTTAGAATTCCTTGGTCGTTTTTTTTAAACGTGTGTCAGGGATACAAGTCAGGGTTTTCATGATCTTTCAAGTTTTTCGTCGTGGCGCTCAAATCATGGGCGCAAGCTGTGTGGTGATGGTTTTGTCTGCCTGTGGTGGTGGGGGCTCAGGCCAGGCAACCGTGGGTGTTCCTGGTGCACCCACCGTGTACGCCGCCACGCCAGACCGTGCCAGCGGCCGTGTTCGTTTGGATGTCACACCCCCCGCATCTGACGGGGGTGCTGCCATCACCGGCTACAAAGCCACCTGCGCCGAAGCCCTTGAAGTGCCCCTGGGTGCTGCGGCCACCAGTCCCGTCGTTCTGTGGTTTGGCGAGTCTGCCAGCAGCCCTGTCACCGTCACGGGGCTGACCCGAGGTGCTTCTTACGTCTGCTCGGTCAGCGCCAGCAACAGCGCAGGCACCAGTCCTTCGTCTGCGTCGGTGAGCGTGTCCCTGGCAGGGCTGTGATCCATCTCGCCGGGGAAGGGTTGTCGGCGGCTGGGCCACAGCCATGACGGACAAAGTCGGCCCGCTGCCATGACCCAAGAGGTTTGGCCGCTGGAATTCCTGCGGGGTCAATCGCGCTGATTTGATGTGTGTCAAAGCCAAACACCGCCCGCTCTGGCACATTCAGGGTCATCATGTTGGATACTTCTTTGCACATTTTGTCCGAGCCCATCGTCACCCATGGGGCCGGTACCGCATTGCTGCGTCGCGGGGACCGGGTGGACCGCATCGTGCATGTCATGCAAGGGCGTGTGGTCTTGGGGGTGGTGATGGACGGCCAAATGGCGCATCAGTTGGGCGTGGTGGAAGGGCCTTTTTGGCTTGAAGCCGCTTCGGGCTTGTTGGACCTTCCACATGTGGTGGATGCCGTCGCCGAAACTCAGGTGAGCTTGCAGTACGTGAGCGTTTCCGATTTTGTGGCACAAGTGCATGCCTTGCCCGAGGCCTCGCAAAACCTGCTCATGGACATGGCGCGGTCACAGCGCCAACAAACTGAACTCGCGGTCAGCCGCGTGGCCAAAGACGCCGATGCACGATGTGCCGAATGGCTGCTGCGCCATGCCGAACCCACTGACCCTTCGGGCGGTCTGGCCGTGAAGCTGACCGAACGCAAACGCACCATCGCCGCCCAGTTGGGCATCGCGCCCGAAACCTTTTCGCGGGTTTTGCGCCATTTGCGCGAACGCCAGCTGATCAGTGGCGGCGGTCGTGTGCTGGGCCTGCCCAACCCGCAGGCGCTGCGCGAGTTGGCCGGGGTTTGAGCTTTTTTTAATCTCCGCTGATCTTGCGTTCGCGGATGATCGCGCCAAAGCGTTTGGAATCGTCCGCAGCGCGGGCACCGAACTCGGCGGGGGTCAAGGGTAGGGCCTCACCGCCCAGGTTCTGGATGCGGTCTTTCAAAGCTTGGGTGCCCAAAATGCGGTTGATCTCACGGTTGACACGGTTGACCACATCGGCGGGCGTGCCCGCAGGCGCGTAAAAGCCGAACACCGAGTCGGCATCAAAACCTTTCAGGCCTGCTTCGTCCAATGTGGGTACGTTCGGGAACAGGGGAGAGCGCTTCATGCTGCCCACGGCCAGCAGCTTGAGCTTGCCTGCCCGCACCTGGCCCAGGCCAATGCCCGGGTCAAAGTAAAAGTCCAATTGACCGGCCAAAACGTCTTGAAGCGCGGGCGCAGCACCCCGGTAGGGCACATGCACGGCAAACAGGCCCGCCTGGCTTTTCATCATTTCGCCAGCCAAGTGGGGTGAGCTGCCGTTGCCTGCCGAGCCATACGACAAGCGGCCGGGGTTGGCCTTCACATGGGCCAGAAATTCTTGGATGGTGTTGGCCGGAAAGTTGGGTTTGGCGACCAGAAACACCAGCACGCGGGCGGCCGAGGCCACGGGCACCAGGTCTTTGGCGGGGTCAAAGGGCATGCGGGCATAGATGTGCGGGTTGACCGACACCATGCCGCCCGAGCTCATGAGCAGGGTGTAGCCGTCGGCGGGTGATTTGGCGACCATTTCACCGCCGAGGTTGCCGTTGGCACCGCCCCGGTTTTCGACCACCACAGGCTGGCCCAGCGCCTCGCCCAAGGGCACGCCAATGGCACGGGCAATCTGGTCAGCTGCGCCACCCGGTGGAAAGTTCACCACGATTTTGATGGGCTTGGTGGGCCAGCTTTGCGCGGCGGCGCTCAGGCACAGGGCAGGGCCGGCCGCGATGGCGAGCAGGGCGGTGCCGATGGCGCGGCGTGAGAAGAATTGGGTTTTTGGCATGCTTGTCTCCTTGTTTTTGGATGGGGTCAGTGTCGTTGATGAGGTCAGGATTTTTGCAGTCTCGGATTCTTCATCCACAGAACGGGTTGTTCCTTGACCGGGCGGGCTGGCGCACCATGTTGCAGCAAAGCCTGATCAAGCGCTTGACCGGCTTCGTCTTGCAGGGCCGCTTGCCGGATCCGGGCCACGGCCTCAGCTTGCTCGGCCACGGGCACTTTGGAGGCTGGGCCGCACACATGGCGCAGGATGTGCAGCAGGTTGTCCTTGCCGCGTTCGTTGGTGCTGCCGTAGCCTTTGATGAGTTGGCCGCAACGCGCCAGCTCCAAGCCCAGCGCGGGCGACTGGCGTGTGGCGCTTTCAATGCCGCCCAGCCACTCTTCGATCAGTGCTTGCTCGGCCTGATAGCGGCTGCCCAAGGGACGCAACACGCGCAGGCTGGCCAGGAAGCGCAAGCTGGCCATGCCCCACAGCGCGTGCCGCGCCACCTTAAGTGGCATGGACCAAGGTGCTTGGCCATTGGCTACGCGGGCGCGGTCCCAGCGCAGCAGCCGGTTGGCCAGCCCTTGCGGCAACAAGGCAGCCAGCTCGGGCACGCCGGGTTTGAAGTGGTCGTAGACCTTGAGCACATCGCCCTCTTTGGCTTTGACTTCTTGTGTGACGCGGTCCCAGCGGCTGGCGCGGCTTTTGAGGTCGGCCACACGGATGATGTCGTCAAACGCCATCCACAGGGCCAACCAGCGGGTGGCTTCAAGTGTCACGGGGCGGGTGGCGTCTTTTGAACTGGCTTCTGCACTGAGCAATCGTTCGAGGCGTTGCACATACAAACGGGCATAAGCGGGGCCTTGGTATTCCACCAAGCGCTGGTGCGCCAAGCCCATGAGGGGGTGCAACTCTGCTGGAAACTTGACGGCCACATCTGAAGGCAAAGCCGCCGATGAAGATTCAGATGCAGAGGGCGCAAGTGCTGCAGGTTTCATCACATGCTCGACATACTGTGCTTGTTCGCGCTGGCGCGTGACCACATCAAAGGCCAATGCAAAGCCACGCAAGCTGGCCTTGGCCGAGTTGCTGGGGCCCGCCAACACGGCTTCGTAATGCGTCCGTGCGAAAGGCAGCAAGCCACTGCCCGCAATGGCACCCAGCATGACCGCGCTGACCATGGTGCCGCTTTGCTGGCACAGGCTGGCCATGTCCATCACATGGTGGCGTTGGCTGTGCGCAGCCACCACATCGAGCAGGGGGCCTTCGGGGCGGCGGCCATCGCCCATGGTCATTTTCTCGGCGGTGGTGAGTGCCCGCGATGAGGCGCTGATCACCAGTGTGCGGTCGCTTGAAGCCAGGCCGTTGCCAATTTGGCGTGCGGTCTCCAGCAACTCGGACGACACCAGCGCATCGAGCCGCCCAGGCAGCGGGTTCAGGCCCAACACCGGCAAGCGGCCTTGCAGCTGGCTGTGGGGCAGGGGGTAAATTTCCAGGTAATAGGTGGTGGCCCCGGTGCGTTGCGCCACGCCGGGAATGGAGGTGGCTTGTGCCGGGTGGCCTGAGTGGCGGGCCACGTCGACCAGCCAGTCGGCCAGCACGCCGCCACCTTCGCCACCCAGGGCGCACAGCAAAATGGAAATCGGTTGGGTCATGGTGTCTCTCTGAAATGGGCGGTTCAAGCGGGTTGCAGCCAACGTGTGGCCAGGCCTTGCCAGCGGGCCCAGAGGCGCTCGTGCCACTTGGGGTTTTGCACCACTTCGGCCCGGTAAAACGAAGGGCATAGCGTGGCCGCGTGCGCGTTTTCGCCGCACAAGCCGCAGCCCACACAGCCGTCGATCACGGTGGCCACTGGGTCGACTTTCAGCGGGTCGGGGTTGTCTTTGAGCGTGAGCGTCGGGCAGCCCGAGAGGCGAATGCAGGCGTGGTCGCCGTTGCACACGTCTTCGTCCACGCCGTACTTCACGCGTTCCACCCGCTCGCCTTTGGACAGCAACGAGGCCAGCCAAGGCTTGATGCGGCGCTGGCGCTCCAGCTGGCATTCGCCTTCGGCCACGATGACTTTCAGGCCCTGAAACTCGGTGGTGAAGGCTTCAGTCAGCGTGGCCTGCATATGGCTCACCTCGTAGGTGTGGACCGTGCGCAGCCATTGCACGCCCAGGCCTTTGAGCGTGGACTCGATGGTCTGGTTGGTGTGCACCATGCTCTGGCGTTTGTCGCCCGCCAGTTCTTTGGCGATGTCGGTGGGCGTGTTAATGATGTCCTGCGTGCCCGTGGCCGAGGTGTAGCCGTTTTTGAAGATCAGCAGTACCGCATCGTCGCCATTGAACAGCGCACTTTGCACGCCCGTGAGCAGGCCGTTGTGCCAAAAACCGCCGTCGCCCATAACCGACAAGACGCGCCGCTTCATGAGCGGCGAGACGCCCGCCCGACTGGCCAGGCTCATGCCGTAACCCAGGATGGAGTGGCCTACCGAAAACGGCTCAAAAGTGGCCAGGGCATGACAGCCGATGTCGCCTGAAATGTGCACCGGGCCGACATCTTGTTGGGCCAGCTTGAGGGCCGAGAACACGGGCCGTTCGGGGCAGCCAATGCACATGCTGGGTGGCCGCGCAGGCAACGGGGTGCCCAGCAGGGCTTGCACTTGCTGGCGGCGTTCGCCATTGGTGGCCAGCCATTGGCGCGTGGCCTCGGGCACGGCGTCGGCTTGGTGGCGGTCCATGAATTTCAGCAGGCCCTGGGCCATGACCTCGGCGGTGTATTCACCACCCGAGGGCAGCATGTCTTTGCCGTGCAGCGGGGTTTGCAGATCGAGGCGGCGCAGCATCAGCGCGAGTTCTTGCTCGATGTATTCGGGCTGGCCTTCTTCGAGCAGCAGCACGGCCGATTTGTCTTTGCAGAAATTCACCAGCTCGTCAGGCACCAGCGGATACGTCACGTTCAGCACCAGCACCGACAGGCTGGTCACCCCAAAGGCATCGGCCAAGTCGAACTGTTGCAAAGCGCGGATCAGCGTGTTGTACAGACCCCCTTGCACGATCAGGCCCAGGTGGCGATGTGTTGTGCCTTCAAAGTGCTCGTTCAGGCGCTGCTCGGCAATGTATTGGCGGGCGGCGGGGAAGCGGTGCTCGACTTTGCGTTTTTCTTGCGCAAAGGTCACAGGCGGGTGCGCCAGCCGCATGTAGTTGAAGCCTGCGGGTTCGTCGATCAGGTGTTTTTTGGACAGCTTGGGGGCTTGGTTGTCCTTGGCCACAAACTGGCCGCGCACATGACAGGCGCGGATGCGCAGCTCCATCATCACTGGCATGTTGGACGCTTCGGACAGCCTGAAACCGTGCTCCACCATGTTGACCATCTGGCCCAGCTCGGGCCGGGGGTCCAGCAGGCACATGCCCGACTTCAGCGCATAGGCGTGTGTGCGCTCTTGAATGACGCTCGCGCCTTCGCCGTAGTCTTCGCCCACCACGATCAGCACGCCGCCGGTCACGCCGGGCGAGGACAAATTGGACAGCGCGTCAGCCGCCACGTTGGTGCCCACAATCGACTTCCAGGTCACCGCACCGCGAATCGGGTAATGGATGGACGCGCCCAGCATGGCCGCAGCAGACGCTTCGTTGGAACACGCCTCCACATGCACGCCCAGCTCGTCCATATAGGGCTTGGCCTGCACCATCACATCGAGCAAGTGCGAGACCGGGGCACCTTGGTAGCCGCCCACATAACTCACGCCCGACTGCAGCAGGCCCTTGGTGATGGCCAGGATGCCCTCGCCATGAAAGACCTCGCCCTCGCCCATGCGCAGGGCCTTGATTTCTTCGTGAAATGAAACTTCCAAAGCACGCTCCTTGCGTTGTTGTGCCCGCGTTCGAAGGGCCAGACCATCTTACATATCAGTTCATTCAATGCGTTGAATAAAGTTCATGCATCAAACGCATGTGCAGTGGCCAGTCATCTTGGTTACAGCCGAGCCGCAGGCAAGACGCCACCATGCGGCATCCCCCCCAACCAACAGGAGTCGAGACATGAGCAGCAGACGACAGTGGATTCAATGGGCCGGCCTGGGTGCCGCTTCGCTGGGTGTGATGGGCCGAGCGTGGGCCGGGCCATTTCCTGAAAAGCCGATCAAAATGATCGTGCCTTATCCCGCAGGGGGCGGTGCCGATCAGTGGGCCAGGATTGTGGCGGGCAAGGCGGAGAAATTGTTGGGGCAGCCCATCGTGATGGATTACAAGCCCGGTGCCAGCACCACGATTGGTGCAGATGCTGCCGCCAAAGCGCCCGCCGATGGTTACACCGTCCATTTGATTGACAGCACCGCCTTTGCCTATGTGCCCAACATGCGCAAAGTGTCGTATGACCCGCTCAAGGCCTTCACGCCCTTGGTCCATTTGGGCGATTTGCCGTTTGTGTTGGTGGCCCACCCTTCGGTGCCGGTTCGCAATTTGCAAGAGCTGATCGCCTTTGCCAAAGCCAATCCCAACAAACTCAATTGCGCCAGCGCGGGGGTGGGCTCACCGCACCATTTGATTGCCGAGATTTTCAAGCAGCGTGCGGGCATCTCCATGAACCATGTACCCTACAAGGGGGCGGCCCAGTACATCGCCGATTTGTTGGGCGGTCAGGTGGATTTGGCCGTCTCCACCCTGGGGCCGGCCATGCCGCACATCCAAACAGGCCGCATGCGTGCTTTGGCCGTGTCGTCTGGCAAACGTTCAAGCACCATGCCCGATGTCCCCACCATTGCCGAGCAAGGTTTTGAGGGCTTTGATGAAAAACCCTGGAACTGTTTTGTGACCAACGCGGGGGTGCCTGCCGAGGCGCTGGAGCGCTTGCGTTCAGCGTTTCGCGCCACCATGGATGACCCCGAGGTGCTGCAGGCTTTGCGCAAGACGGGGGTGGAAGAAGTGGGCCGCATGCCACTGGCCCAGATCAGCGAGCAAATGCGCCTGGACAACCTGAAGTGGGGCGATGTGATCCGCCGCGCCAAGATCACCATGGACAGTTGAGCGCCGCAGGCCCTGAAGTGGGGCCCGGGGCCGGCCCTTATGCTGCGGGGCGGGCCTTGTCCGGGTACTGGTCAAACACGGTGCCCTGGGCGAACAGGGCTTCCATGTCTTGGGCCGAATAACCCAGTTGGCCGAGCACCGACCTGGAGTGCTGACCCAGCCAGGGGGCCGGCTGCCGAATGCTGCCCAAGGCCCCACTTGATTTGATGGGCAAACCCAAGGTCTTCATGGGGCCAATGATGGGGTGATCCAGGTCGTGCACCATTTGCCGGGCCAGCACATGCGGGTCGTGCAGGGCTTGCTCGTAGCCAAAAACAGGCCCGCCCGGTATGCCCACCGCATCCAGCAGGGCCACCCAGTGCGCCGTCGTGGCTTGTGTTGTCACCGATTCAATGTCGCGTTCGAGTGCGTCCACGTTTTTGACGCGCAGCGCCTGGGTCAGGTATTCGGGGCGCTCAAGCCAGTCGGGTTGGCCGATGACTTTTTCACAAAAATTGACCCACATTTTTTGGGTGCCCGCACCCACCGTGACATAACCATCGCAGGTGCGGTAGGCCTGGTAGGGGGCCGAACGCCTGTGGCGGGTGCCGGTGGCGGTGGGGATTTCACCTGAGCCAAAGTAAGCCCCGAATTCCCAAGGGGTCCAGGCCAGCCCTGCTTCCAGCAGCGAGGTCTCGATGTACTGACCTTCGCCAAAACGCAGCTTGCCAATCAGGGCCCCCAAAATGCCCGACAGGGCCGTCACACCACTGGCAATGTCGTTCATGGCAATGCCCACTTTGGCCGGACGCCCGCCCGGCTCACCGGTCATCATCATGATGCCGGACATGCCCTGGGCAATGATGTCAAAGCCGCCTTTTTGGCCATACGGCCCGGTCTGGCCAAAGCCCGACATGGAGGCGTAAATCACGCCGGGGTTGTGTGCGCGAATGCGCTCGTAGTCCAGCCCCATGCGCTTGACCACACCGGGGCGGAAGTTTTCCATCACGATGTCTGCCTGGGCAGCCAGCTGTTGGGCGATCTTCAGGCCCGCTGGGTCTTTCAGGTTCAGGGCGATGCTTTGTTTGTTGCGGTTGAGCACCGCAAAACAATAGGACTCGCCATTGACTTTGGGCTCAAACTGACGCGATGTATCGCCTTTGTCGGCGTTTTCGAGTTTGATGACCTCGGCCCCCATGTCCGCCAGGACCATGCTGCAGTAAGGGCCAGCCAAGACGTTGGTCAAATCCAGGACACGCAGGCCAGACAAAGGGAGTTTCATGGTGAGGACTTTCTTGGATCAGCGTGGACGTTTCAGCGGCCGGTGAACACCGGTTTGCGTTTTTCCATGAAGGCGGTGCGACCTTCGGTGAAGTCGGCGCTGTTGAAGCACTGCGCCACCAATTGGTCGCACAGGGCCACATTGCGCAAAGACGGGTCTTTGACGATTTCACCCACAATGGTTTTGATTGAAGCCACGGTCATGGGCGCGTTGGCCGCGATGGTGTCGGCATATTGGGTCACATAAGCCAACAAATCTTCCTGGGGCACCATGCGGTTGATCAGCCCCATGGTCAGGGCCTCGGGTGCACTGAACTGCCGTGCAGTAAAAAAGATTTCTTGCGCAAAGGACGGCCCCACCACGTCCACCAGTTTGCGCACACCGTCGAATTCGTAGCCCAGCCCCAGTTTGGCGGCAGGCACGGCAAAACGCGAATGGTCCGCGGCAATCCGGATGTCGCAGTTCAGCGCCACACCCACGCCACCGCCAATGCAATAGCCTTGGATCATGGCCAAGGTGGGTTTGTTGAGGTTTTTCAGGGCCTGCATGCCTTCTTGAGCCACCGCGTCGTAGCGCTGGGTGGCTTCGGCGGAGTCGCGTTGTTCGGCAAATTCTGAAATGTCTGCACCCGAGACAAAGGCTTTTTCGCCAGCGCCGTGCACCACCACCACGCGGATGTCGTCATCGCGGGCAAATTCGTGGGCAATGTCCGCCAGTCCCTGCCACATTTCCAGTGACACGGCATTGTGTCGGGCGGGGTTGTTGAAGGTGATCCAGCCCACATGCTTGTCTTTGCGGGCGGCCATTTTGTCGGTTTTCAAAAAGCTCATCGAGTGACTCCAAGGGAATGGCCAATCAGTATGTGGTCCATTGGGGTGCGCCCGCGTTACCCGCGCGACAGACGCTCACTGAGGCGCGAGGGGCCACTCCGCCAAAGCACTCAACGCCCAACAGGGCTCGTATCCGTGCAAAATATCAGGTCTAGGCGGTATGCATTTCATGAATATCAAAGATTTGGACCTGAACCTTCTGCGTTTGTTCGATGCGGTCTGGCGCACGCGCAGCGTGAGCCTGGCTGCCCAACAGTTGGGCATGTCGCAGCCTGCGGCCAGTCAAGGGCTGGCGCGTTTGCGGGCAGTGTTGGGGGACGCCCTGTTTGAGCGCAGTGGCTCGGGTGTGCGGTCCACACCCCGTGCCGACCGGCTGGCTCAGGGGGTTCAAAGTGCACTGGCCACGATTGAGCAGGCGCTCAACGCTTCTCAACTGTTTGACCCACAACGCTCGACCCGGGTGCTGCGGCTGCACCTGAGCGACATTGGTGAGGCGCGTTTTTTGCCAGAACTGGTGCTGGCCTTGCAAGGCTTGGCACCGGGCATGCGCCTGGAGGCTTTGCCGCTGCCACACGCTCGGATCGGCGCAGCCTTGGACAACGGGCAGCTGGACTTGGCCATCGGTTTTTTGCCCGAGGTGGTGCAGACCTTGCAGCAGCCATTGCTGAGCGACCGTTATGTGCTGCTCATGCGCAAAGAGCACCCTGTGGCCCTGCGCTGGGGGCGCATGAATGCTCCGATGACAGACCCCTTGGTCTGTGCGGACTCATCAGCCTCCCCTGGTGCTTTGGCCCCAGCGCTGTTGGCCGAGCTGGAGTTTGCTGCCGTGCGCACCCATTCGGACACGCTGCGCATTTTGGAGCTGATGCATTGGCAGCACCGCCTGCGCCTGACGGTGAGCCACTTTTTGTCGCTGCCCGGCATTGTGCGCAGCAGCGATCTGGCGGTTTTGATGCCACGCAATTTTGCGCAAGGCTTTGCCGAGACCGGGGCGCTGGCCCTGATCGAGCCCGATTTGCCCCTGCGCGACTTCACGGTGTCCATGCACTGGAGCGCCCGCTTTGACAAAGACCCCTGCCTGCAATGGCTGCGCAGCACGGTGTCTCGTTTGTTCAGTACCCCCGAGGTGAATTCATGAGCAGTTTCAAACCCTACCTGAGCGCCATTGAAGCGCCCAACCTGGCCGAGGTGCAGGCACTGCCCGGCTTGACTCTGCTGGAATTTGGCACCGAATGGTGCGGCCACTGCCGCGCTGCCCAGCCCTTGATGGCACAGGCCCTGGCCACCCCAACGCCGTGGCAGCACCTCAAAATCGAAGACGGACCGGGCCGTGCGCTGGGGCGCCACTACCGGGTCAAGCTCTGGCCCACGTTGGTGCTGTTGCGCGATGGGCAGGAAGTAGGGCGGCTGGTGCGGCCTGCAAGCGAGCAGGACATTCAAACCGCCATGTCCAAGGTCTGAGTTGTGAGCAAAAGCTTGGTTTTAAGGTGCTTACCGCCCATCGAACCGGCTTTCCGAAAAGAATCGCCCCGAGGGCGGGGCTCCCACAAGCAAAAGAGTTGTCACAAACACAGGCATCCCCTTGTGCATTCCCTTGTAGGAGCGACGCCCTCGTCGCGAAAAGCCCCGCCGACCACTCCCCATCGACTGGGCATCGCGCCCACACTGATCACCCCGGTTTTGGCCGACAGTCGCCAGGCTTCAGCAAGCGGCCAGCGCTTGCTCCAAGTCGGCCATCAGGTCGTCGATGTGCTCAATGCCCACCGACAAACGCACCATGTCTTCGCTCACGCCCGCCTTGGCCAGTTCCGCCGCGTCCAGTTGGCGGTGTGTGGTCGACGCCGGGTGTGTGGCCAGCGAACGGGCGTCGCCAATGTTGACCAATCGGGTGAACAGTTGCAGCGCGTCCAGGAAGCGTGCGCCTGCGGCGCGAGGATCGGCGTCTTGGCTCTTCAGGCCAAAGGAGACGATGCCCGAGGCTTTGCCGTTCATGTACTTTTGCACCAGCGCATGCTCAGGGTGATCGGGCAGACCGGCATAGTTGACCCAAGCCACTTTGGGGTGTTTTTGCAGGTGAGTGGCCACTGAGAGCGCGTTGTCGCAGATGCGGTCCATGCGCAGCGCCAGGGTTTCGATGCCTTGCAAAATCAAAAAAGCATTCATGGGTGAAATGGCTGCGCCCATGTTGCGCAGTGGCACCACACGGGCACGGCCAATGAACGCCGCCGGGCCCAGTGCTTCGGTATAGACCACGCCGTGGTAAGACACATCGGGTTCGTTCAGCCGTTTGAAGCGGACTTTGTGTTCAGCCCAAGGGAATTTGCCCGAATCGACAATCGCACCGCCGACGCTGTTGCCGTGGCCACCCAGGTATTTGGTGAGCGAATGCACCACGATGTCGGCCCCGTGCTCGATCGGGCGGCACAGGTAGGGGCTGGGCACCGTGTTGTCCACGATCAGCGGCACGCCATGGGCGTGGGCGATGTCGGCGAGTTTGGCGAAATCGGTCACGTTGCCCAGCGGGTTGCCCACCGATTCGCAAAAGACGGCCTTGGTGCGCTCATCGATCAGGGCGGCAAAGCTCTCGGGCTGGCGCGGATCGGCAAAGCGCACCGTGATGCCCATTTGCGGCAAGGTGTGGGCAAACAGGTTGTAGGTTCCGCCATACAAGGTGCTGGCCGAGACGATGTTGTCGCCGCTTTCGGCCACGGTCTGGATGGCGTAGGTGATGGCGGCCATGCCCGAGGCCACGGCCAGCGCGGCGATGCCGCCTTCGAGGGCGGCGACCCGCTTTTCCAACACGTCTTGTGTCGGGTTCATGATGCGGGTGTAGATGTTTCCGGGCACTTTCAGGTCAAACAGGTCAGCGCCATGTTGAGCGCTGTCAAACGCATAGGCCACCGTTTGGTAGATGGGCGTGGCCACGGCTTTGGTGGTCGGGTCGGGCATTTGGCCGGCGTGCACGGCCAGGGTTTCGATTTTCATGGAGAGTCTCCTTGGGGTTGGACAGGTCAGTTTATGCAGTTGCCTTGCATGGAGCTGAAGTGAAGGCTGTTTTCATGAAACAGATGGCTGTATAAAAAACAGGTCATGACGCCCCACCGAATTCCGATCCCAATTTTCAGAACCGAAACGGCTGTCCTAGGCAGATAAACTGTTTTTTTTGGCGTGAAATGCGCAGAACCACCACGGAGTCCTCCGACCATGATTCAAGACAACATCCACATCGCCATCGCTCGCTTGATGGAGGGCGAACCCCTGAATGATTTTTGCGACTGGTTTGTTCAGGCTCAAATGACAGACGCACAAGCCATGAACGCGATGCCACCGGTCGCTGCTTCGGATGTGGCGCGCAGCTTGCGACATGTGGCCCGCCAACTGTGGGGCCAACTGCCGTATCCACCTCAGCGCTGGCGTGCCCGTGGTTTGCCCAAAAGCGATCGCAATGCCCCCTGCCATTGCGGCTCAGGGCTCAAATTCAAGCAATGCTGCGCCGAGTTTGAGCACATGCCTTTTCCCCTGGAACTCGAGACCTTGCAAATGCTGGCGCTGGACTATGCGGACCCCCAATGGTTGATGGGGGACAAGCTCAAAGAGGTGCCAGCCGTGGCCTTGGGGCATGCCGCCATGGCTTGGAACGATGCAGGCGAGCAAGACCGCACCATCCGTATTTTGAGCCCATGGTTTGCCGACCTGAAATCGCTGAACGAGCGCCACGAAGTCGCCTTTGACGCCTTTGTGGATGCCTTGCAACAGCACGGTCAAGAGCTTGAGCGGCGGGACTTGATCGACCGCATGGCGCAGCACCCCAACAAGGCGCTGGCCACTGCGGCTCGCACTCGTCTGGTGAGCATCCTGGCCGATCAAGGTGAGATGGACAAGGCTTGGCAGCTGTTTCAGGAGACCAGCCGCTTCAACCCCAATGACCCGCAGCTGTGGCACCTGGAGTTGAGTTTGCTGATGACTCAGGGGCGGCAAGAAGAGGCCCGTTTGCGAGCCCCCTTGCTCGCTGCCCGTGCGCGCAAGGTGGGCATGGATGATTTGGCCGAGGTGCTGGTGGGCATGGCCGAGGAAGGCATGGGTTTCTTGCGCGATGCGGCTTTTGATGAGGTTGACGACCCCTTTGAGGAGTCGCTGATCGATTTGGCGAATGCGGTGCCCGAGCAGCTGGATGTCCAAACCTTGCACAGCCTGTACACAGTCAAACGCTCACCGCAAGGAGAGGGCGACGCGCGTGTGAATGTCGCTTGGGTGGAGCCCGTCAAAAAAATGGCCGACCTGAACCGGCGCTGGCAACGAACATTCGCGGTGGTCAAGCCGGAAATGACCTGGTTCAACGGCGATGTGGACAACTTGATCGAGTCCTTGCCAGAAGCCCAGCAATTTTTGCAAAAGTACCCACAAGCCTGGTTCAGCGCAGAGGTGCTGGACGATGTGTTGATGACGGCCTATGCGCTGTGCGACGACGAATCGCCAGCCCCCGTGCTGGACGCAGCACAACGTTTGGCTGATCACGCTGTGGCTGTGCTGCAAAGTCTGGCGGGGGATGCGCAGCTGCACTGGGCAGTCCAGGCGCATCGCCCCTTATTGCGCTGCTTGGCCATCGCCGTGGAGCTGGCGCAGATGCACATCGACGAAGAATCGGCCATTCAATACCTGACTTTGGGTCTGGCTCTGAACCCCCACGACAACCATGGCTGGCGCACCACGCTGGCAACTTTGTACATGGAGAGGGGCGACTACCAGCACGCCTTGAACGTGATGGCGAGTTACCCGCAGGACATGCCGCCTGCTGAACATCGCCGTGCCTTGGCTTTGTTCAACCTGGACCGCAAGCCTGAAGCCGAGGTTGTTTTGCGCGATGCCCACCAAGCGCACCCCCTTTACTTCAAGGCCTTGCTGCCCAAGGTCATGGATGCCCCACCGTCTACGGACGAGCGGGGGTATTTGTTGGGCAGCGAGGAAGCGGCTTGGCATTTTCGAATCGAATCCCGTCACTTGTGGGTGAGTACCGGGGCACTGGCTTGGGCGCAAGGTCTGCAGTTGCCAGACCCCAAGCCTGCCCAGGCGTCCTAACCTGCCCCCCGCCAAAAAGGCTGCGAAAAAGACGTCCTCTCCTTCCATGGGCATGATGGATGTGTCGCCCACTTTTGGCAGCCAACAAGAAAAGTAGCTGCGCAAAATTTGCAGCGATTACCCGCGTTTGCATGGTTTTTTGCAAGCGGTGGCCTGGTCTCCCCAGCTCATCATGCCCAACACCTGGCTGGGCACCGTCATGGCCACAAAGTGAACGCATCAAGTGGCACCTTCGGGCGTTTGGGTGGCTTGGCTGCGCGTGCAGCGCTGTGGCGTGTGCATTCGCGCGTGACCGACGACGAAGGCAAGCCCATCTTGCAGGCGCTGTCTGAGCAGCCTGCGGCTGGGTCGGAACTGGAGGCCGTTTTGCAAGACCTGTGGTCAACGGTGAACAAAGTGCGTTCAGCGGGAATGCATACCAATTGACGGCCTGAGGGCGAAGCCCTTGACGTTCGAAGTGCGCGTCTGCTGTGGCCAGAGCACCTGCCGACCGTCAAGCCAGCAAGGCCCCTGCATCCTCGTACCAGAACATCAACGCGGCGTCGTAGCTTTCCCACACACAACCGTTGCAGCCCCGCCCGCAGCACGAGGTGGGCTCTGGGGGCGGCTCCCGGAAGTCGTGGCCTGCGGCCTGCAGGCGTTCCTGAAATTGCGCAATCCCCCGGCGCACGGAGGCGCGCTGGGATGCGTAGGGGTCGATGATGGGGTGATCGTTGTTTTCGGTCATGCCGTATTGTCGATCAGCTCTTGCATGGTTTTTTGCAGGTCGGTGGCTCCCTGTAGGTCGGTGGCTTCAGCTCCGACGTTGCGCGCTTCGGCGCAGGTCCTCTGTCGGGGCTGAAGCCACCGACCTACAAATACATGTCCCCGTAGGTCTGCACCGTCAGGTTCGACGCTTGTCTGCTTCGGCGCAGGCCCATGTCGGCGCTATTGCCGCCGACCTGAAAATGCATGGTTCCCTGTAGGTCGGTAGCTTCAGCTCCGACATGGCGTGTGTCGGCGAAGACTCATGTCGGGGCTGAAGCCACCGACCTACCCGATGTTCACGGGCTGGCCCTGCACCACCGTGTGCGCAATCAAGCGCTCATCGCCCAACACGATCATCGCAAACAGCCATTCGGCCAAGGTCTCGGTTTGCGCGGTGCGCCGGGCCAGCAGGGGCGTGGCTTGGGGGTTGAGCACCACAAAGTCGGCTTCGCAGCCGGGCAGCAGGTTGCCCACTTTTCCGTTCAGGTCCAGCGCGGCGGCGGCACCTGCCGTGTGTTGCCACCACAGGTGTTCGGGTGCCAGGCTGATGCCCGGACGGCCCACACTTTGCCTGGCGACGGTGTAGGCCGCGTGCATGGTGTGAAAGGGGCTGAAGCTGGTGCCGCCGCCCACATCGCTGGCCAGGCCGTAACGCAGACCGGCTGCGTTCGAGGCGGGGTAGTCAAAAAAACCGCTGCCCAAAAACAGGTTGCTGGTGGGGCTGACGGCGGCGGTTGCGCCCACTTCGGCCATGCGTCTGCGGTCGGCATCGTCGAGGTAAATGCAATGTGCGTACACCGAGCGCTGGCGCAGCAGGCCTGCGCGGTCGTACACATCCAGATAACTGCGGGCTTCGGGAAAGAGTTCGTGCACCCAGCGGATTTCATCCAGGTTTTCTGCCACATGCGACTGAATCCACACATCGGGGAACTGCTGCGCGATCTCGCCCGCGCCGTGCAGTTGAGCCTGTGTGCTGGTGGGGGCAAAGCGCGGTGTGATGGCGTAGCCCAGGCGGTCCACGCCGTGCCAGCGGCGAATCAGGTCTTCCGTTTGGCGCAGGCTCAAGGCGGTGTCGGTGTCGCGCAGGCCGTCGGGGCTGTGGCGGTCTTGCAGCACTTTGCCGGTGATCATGCGCAGGTGGCGCTTTTGCGCCTCGGCCATGAACACGTCGACCGACTCGGGGTGGGCGGTGGCAAAGCACAGCGCGGTGGTCACACCGTGGCGCATCAGCTCGTCCATGAAAAACGCGGTCACTTCGTGCGTGTAGGCCGGCTCTGAAAAATGCTTTTCGTGCGGGAAGGTGTAGTGCTCCAGCCAGGGCAGCAGGCCGTCGGCGGGCGAGCCGATCACATCGGTTTGCGGGTAATGGATGTGCAAATCGACAAAGCCCGGTGCGATGCACAGGCCTGGCCAGTGGGTCACAGGCAGGTCGGGGAATTGCGGGGCGAGATCGCGGTAGGGACCGATGGCCTGGATGCGCACGATGCCGTCGGCTTCGCGGGCGGTCACCAGCAGGCCGTCGGTTTCGTGCTGGGCTTGCGGCTGGGTCGGGTCAGGAAACCACAGCAGGCCAGCGCGCCAGCCTTGGAAAAAGGAAGGGGAGGTCATGGGTTTAATAAGCTGGAATCAAACGGTCAAAGTTGTTGAAGATCGAAGCCACGGCCTCGACAGGGAGCTGCGCTCAGGCCACAAATGTTGGAGCTGAAGCTCCGACCTCCGAGGACGGTCTCTTGTAGGTCGGTGGCTTTAGCCCCGACATGGACCGGTGCCAAGCCCACGAACGTCGGACCTGAAGGTGCCGACCTACGGGGTAATGTCTCCTGCATCATTGGGATCTGACCCCTCGTTCAAAAGCGTCGTCATGGGGCAAGGATAGCGCCCAGCACGCGCTCGGGGGTGGCGGGGGTGTCGAGGCGGATGGGGGCGTGGCCAGGGCGGGTGGCACCGATCGCGTCGCGCAGCGCTTCGAAAACACTGATGGCGAGCATGAAGGGCGGCTCGCCCACGGCCTTGCTGCCGCCCACGTTGTCTTCACGGTTGGCTTCGTGCCACAGGTCGATGTTCAGCTGCGCGGGCATGTCGGCGGCGGTGGGGATTTTGTAGGTGCTGGCACCCTTGGTGAGCAGCTCGCCCTTAGCGTTCCAGACCAGCTCTTCGGTGGTGAGCCAGCCCAGGCCTTGGGCGAAGCCGCCTTCGATCTGGCCGATGTCGATCTCGGGGTGCAGCGAATGGCCCACGTCGTGCAGGATGTCGGTGCGCAGCACGCGGTATTCGCCCGTCAGCGTGTCGATGGCCACTTCGCTGCACGCTGCCCCATAGGCAAAGTAATAGAACGGCCTGCCGGTCAGGGTGCTGCGGTCGTAGTGGATTTTGGGCGTGGCGTAAAAGCCGTCGCTCCACAGCTGCACGCGCTGGCCATAGGCGTGTTGCACGGCCTCGGTGAAGCTGCGCTGGCGCAGGGGTGTGATGACTTGGCCGTTTTCAAAACGCACCTCGTCTGCCGAGCAGGCATCGGCTTTGGCGATACAGGCGGCGATGTTCTGGCGCACCTGCAAGGCGGCGTTTTCGGCGGCGCGGCCATTGAGGTCGGTGCCGCTGGACGCTGCCGTGGCACTGGCGTTGGCCACCTGGTCGGTGTCGCTGGCGCTGGCTTGCACTTGGGCGGCGGGCAAGCCCAAAACACGGGCCACCAGGCCGCACACCTTGGTGTGCAGGCCCTGGCCCATTTCGGTGCCGCCGTGGTTCACGCGCACGCTGCCGTCGGTGTAGACCGAAACCACCGCCCCGGCCTGGTTGAACTGCGTGGCGGTGAAGCTGATGCCGAACTTGACCGGCGTGAGCGCCAGGCCTTTTTTGATCACGCTGTGCTGGGCGTTCCAGTCGGTGATGCTTTGCCGCCGCGCACGGTAGTTGCAGCGCTCGGCCAGTTGTGTCATCAGCGGGTGCAGGATGTTGTCTTCGACCTTCATGCCGTAGGGCGTGGTGTCTCGTTCGCCCATACCGTACAGGTTGGCCAAGCGCACATCGAGCGCGTCCACGCCGAGGTGGCGGGCGATGTCGCCCAGCACGGTTTCGATCAGCAGCACGCCCTGCGGCCCGCCAAAACCGCGGAACGCGGTGTGGCTTTGGGTGTGCGTTTTGCAGCGCTGCGAAGTGATATTCAGGTCGCTCAAAAAGTAAGCGTTGTCGGTGTGAAAGATCGCACGATCGGCCACCGGGCCGCTCAGGTCGGCGCTGTGGCCGCAGTGGACCAACTGCAGCGAATCCAAACCCAGCACGCGGCCACTCGCATCAAAGCCCACTTGCCAGTCGTGGCTGAAAGGGTGGCGCTTGCCGGTGATCAGGATGTCGTCACCCCGGTCCAGCCGCATCTTCACCGGCCGCCCAAACTTGTGTGCGGCCAGCGCCGCCCACACCGCCAAATGCCCGGCCTGCGTTTCTTTGCCGCCAAAGCCGCCGCCCATGCGCCGGCACACCACCCGCACCTGCGACAGCGGGATGTGCAGCGCGTGCGCCACCCAGTGCTGCACCTCGCCGGGGTGCTGCGTGCCGCTGTGGATCAGCCATTGACCGTTGTCTTGCGGAATGGCGTAAGCGATTTGGCTTTCCAAATAAAAGTGTTCTTGCCCACCGATCTCCAGCGAGCCTTGCAAGCAGTGTGGCGCTTGGGCCAAGGCCTGCGCCGCATCGCCGCGCTGCACCGTGACTTGGGGCAACACAAAGCTGCCCGCTTGCAGGGCCTCTCGGGCATGGAGCAAGGGCGTGGCTTGTGTGGTTTGCAGCCGCATGTGCCGGGCGGCTTGCCGTGCTTGCGTGTGGCTGTGGCCCACCACCAGACCCATGACTTGGCCCACATGCTTGAGATGCGGCCCGGCAAAAATGGTTTCGTCGTGCACAAAGGTCGCCAGCAGTGGGTCACCGGGAATGTCTTGCGTGGTGACCACCCCTGCCACGCCGGGCGCGGCCAACACCGCCTCTAGGTCCATGTCGATCAGCTGCGCATTGGCCACAGGGCTCATCAGCGGCGCGGCGTGCAGCGTGCCTTCGATCAGAGGCAGGTCGTCGATGTAGCTGGCGCGGCCTTGCACCTGTGCGGTGGCGCTTTCGTGGAAGTGGTGGGTGCTGCTTTGGGTGTTGGATGGCGTGTTCATGCGAGTGCCTCCAAGCGAACGGTGCTGTGCCCCGTGCTCTCCAGCCAGGCGCGGCGCAGCAGTTGGCCCAAGATGGTTCTGCGGTAATCGGCGCTGGCACGCAAATCGCTGAGCGGCGAAAACTCTTGCGCAATGGCTCGTTGTGCCGCTGCCAATGTGGCTTCGTTCCACGGCTGGCTGATCAGCGTGGCCTCGGTCTGCACCGCCCGTGCAGGCGTGGCGGCCACACCGCCTGCGCCGATGCGTGCTGCGGTGATGTGCCCATCTTGCACATGCAGCTGCACCGCCAAGCACACGGCCGAGATGTCGTCTTCTTGCCGTTTGGACAGCTTGTAAGCGCCCAGCCATTCGCCGGGGGCTGGGCGGGGCACCACCACCCAGGCCAGCACCTCGTCGGCGGCCAGCAGGCTTTGGCGGTAGCCGGTGTAGAACCGGTCCAGCGGCACATGGCGGTGCACGTTGCGGCCCTTTCGGTGGGCCATCAACACCACCTGCGCACCCAGCGCGATCAAAAGCGGCATGCTGTCGCCAATCGGCGAGCCGTTGGCCACATTGCCGCCCAGCGTGCCCGATTGGCGCACCGGCCAGCCCGCAAAGCGCTCGCCAAACGGCGCGATCACCGGCCGGTCAGCGGCCAGCGCTTCAAACGCGTCTTGCAAATTCACGGCTGCGCCAATGGCGATGTGCTGCGGGTAGTGTTCCACCCGGCGCAGCTCGGCCACGCGGGTCAGGTCAATGATCTGCGGCATGCGGCGCAGGCCCTGGGTGATCCACAGCCCGGCATCGGTGGCCCCGGCGATCAGCTGCGCTTGAGGGTGCTGGGCGCGGGCTTGCAGCAAAGCGTGCAAGGTGCTGGGGCGCATGTAGTTGTCGCCGGTTTTTTCGGTGGCCGCCAGCTGGTGCAGCGCCGCCACGATGGGCGTCTCATCCACGGCCTGCGCGGCATCGGCTTGCAAGCTGCACGCCGCCTGCACGATGGGCCGGTAGCCGGTGCAGCGGCACAGATTGCCCGACAAGGCCTCATGGGCGCGGTGCCTGTCCACGGCTTGGCCTTGGGCCACCGTGCGCTGGTACAGCGCAAACAGGCTCATCACAAAACCCGGCGTGCAAAAGCCGCATTGCGAGCCGTGACACGCCACCATGGCTTGCTGCACCGGGTGCAGCGTGCCGTCGCTCTGGGCCAGATCAGCGGCCGTCCACAAGGCCATGCCATCAATGGCCTGTGCAGGCTTGATGCAACTGTTGACGGCGCGGTATTGCAAACGCCCATCCACCGCCTCGGCCACCACCACGGTGCAGGCCCCACAGTCGCCCGCGGCGCAACCCTCTTTGGTGGCCGTCAGGCGCAGGTCCTCGCGCAGCAGGTCGAGCAGGGTGCGGTCGGGGGGAACGTGATGGCGCTCCACCACCGCATCGCGGTGCCAAAAGCGCAGTGGGACTTCTGTAAAAGGGTGAAGAATTCGGTTCATGGGCATGGTCCAGTGCGTGCTGCATGCTAGTTCAAACCCCTCTGGTCCATATGCAAAATTTCAGATACCCGATATGGGCGTGCAAGCATGGTTTGTGGTGCTTGCAACGCAATGCTGGCCTGACCACCAGACTTATCGCCTGAACAAACGCCGCAACAATAGATCCTGAAAATCTTGTGCTTGCCCGGCCACGGCATACACATCAGTGTGGCCATCCACTTGCCGGTACAGCAGTCGGTGGTGTGAGGACAGCACGGTTCGGTCGTCCGTGATGCCCACGCTGCCCAGCAGGGGGACCACTGGGCCGGTGATCAAGCCCGAGTCCACACGCGCCAACTGGGCAAAGATGTCCTCTTCAGCGGCAGCCCACAAATCATGCGTCCAGCGGTCCAGCGGTCCAGCATGCAGTCCTGCAAGTCGAGCAGGTCGGCCTGCGCATCGGGCAGCATGACGATGGTCATGCTTGGGTTTGGGCAGCTTGGCGGCGCTGGGCCAGTTGGGCGCGGGCCTCTTGCACCGACAGGCCCAGTCCGGCTTGCCGGTCTTTTTCGCCCAGGGCCAGCAGTTTGAGCAGGGCGATCAGGTCTTCTTTGTCTTGGTATTGCCTCACGCCTTCAATCACCATGGCGGCTTCGCCATTTTGCGTGATGATGTAAGGCGCACCGTTGGCTGCCACGTCTTCGCTATCTGCGCGGCGTGGCTTTTGAGGTATGAAATGGACTGAATGTGTTCGCGGGATTGCATGGTGCTTCCTTGAATGAGACCGAATTTATCCCTGAATTTAGTTCGGATTAAGCTGGTTTTTGTGTCTGCGAAAAACGGTCAATGTAACTCAGCCGCTGACCCACAGCATTTTTTGAACTTCTTGCCACTGCCGCAAGGGCAGGGCTCGTTGCGGCCAACCTTGGTGCGCAAGCGTTGGGACGTTTCCCGCTCGTGAATCGCCTTGCGCAGTGGCAACCAAAAGGCGTGGATGTTCACCAAGCTGTCTTCGATCTGATGGGCCAGTTCTTGTCTCAGCTCGGGTGTTTGGGTCAGCTCGTCCTGGTCGGCAGAAAATTCGTCTTCACCCAGCAAGCCAATGGGCCTGTACCACTGCTGGCCTTGGAGATTGTCAAACAAGGGCTTCCAAGCGGCACGGTTCAGTGCCACGCCCTCTGTAAAACCGTAGGCCCAGCCTTCCGTATCCTCGAACACGCCTGTCTCGTATTTGCAGATGTCCCAGTAGGGCACCACAAACGGTGGCTTTTGCTCAAAGCCAGAAATGATGCTGTTGTAATGCCGCATGACCAGACCCATGATGTGGTTGAGTTGGTCCATGTTGTCCATGGGCGGCATCATGGCGCTGTCTTCGCCCCAGACTTTGGGCAGCCACTGACTGGGCATGATGGTTTGCGGCCCGATGGCGATGGCGTGCAAATACCCGTCCAGAATGTCCAGCGTCATGGCTTCATCGTTGTCCACGCCATTCAGCAAAAACTGATTGAGCTCTTCAAGTTCCGCGTCGGACAGTGGCGTCATCATCTCCTGCACTTCTTGGTTTGTGGGTTGAAATTTTGCCTGTGTCAGGGCTTTCAACAACGCCGGTTCTGCGGCCTTGGCCTCGTGGTGGGCATTGGTGATGAAGTGGCCAATGCCTTCGGTCTCGATGGCCATGAGGGCTTCTTGCAGCGCTTGATTGTCCGTTTCAAACAGGTCATCCCACACGGTGGAGGTGCCCTGTTCATCCACCACTTCAAGGCTCCACTGGGTATCTGGGAGGCGGTAAATCAGAACGCGCAGGCTGTGGCCGTCTGCGCTGTAGGTCTGTGTCAGTGGGGAGTGGATGATGTCGATGTCTTCTGTCATGTTTCACATCATAAAAGGGGAAGTTTGTCGAACGATGCGCAGGGCTTGTCAATATTTGAGGCTGGGTTTTTTTGAGACTTTGATTTTCAAGGAAAGGACAGCAAGCCCTGGCCATTCAAGGGCTGGAAGATGCGCCCATTTTTGCCTTGGGATTCATCACCATGGCTGGTGTTACATTCGCCTGCATTCCATCAAAGTCCCGGGTCAACCACGGGGCAGACCTTCACTGAGAAAAACACAGAGACAAAGGCTTGGGTGTGATCGATTTACTAGCATGTACGGCATTCAAAAGTTTCGGGGTTAACCCTGAAATTGCCGTGCGCCAAGGCATAAGGTCTATCTGGGTTTTCATATGAAGCAGCCGCATCTTTTCGACAAGATCGACCTTCAACTCATTCGTACCCTTCACACCTTGCTCACCGAACGCAGTGTCTCCAAAACCGCCATGCGCCTGGGCCAGCAGCAGCCGGCTGTGTCGGTGGCGCTCAAGCGCCTGCGCGAGCTGACGGGCGACCCGATTTTGGTGCGTTCGGGCACCGGCATGGTGCCCACCGATGTGGGCTTGCGCATGCTGGGGCCTGTCACACAGATCTTGCAATCGGCCGAAAATCTGTTTTCGCCTGCCCGGACTTTCGACCCGGCCCACGCGCAAGAGACATTTCGCATTGCCGCCAGCGACACGCTGGACCCCTTGTTTTTGCCGTCCGTCATGGCCCGCATCAAGTCATTGGCGCCGGGCTGCCGGGTCGAGGTGCATGCCTTGTCGGCGCAGGCGCAATACGCGCACGATCTGGGCCAAGGCCTGATCGACGTGGTGATTGGCAACTGGGCCCAGCCCAGCGAGGAGCTGCACCGCGCCCAGTTGTTTGAAGACGACATCATGTGTCTGGTCAGCATCAAACACCCGGCGGTGCGCCGGGGCTGGACGCAAGAAGACTGGTTGGCCTGCGAGCACATTGCGCCCATGCCGGCCTATCCGGGTTGGCGCGGCGTGATCGACGAACACCTGGACCGTCTGAACCTGTCGCGCCACATTGCCGCACGCTGCGCCCACTTTGGCCTGATGCCGCGCATGGTGGCATCGAGTTTGCTTGTGCTGACCACAGGGCGACACTACTGCCAGCGCTTTCTCGAGGGCGACCTGCCTTCGGGCTTGGCCTTGCTGCCATGCCCGGTGCCTTTTCCCAAGATGGTCTATTACCAGCTTTGGCACGAACGCAGCCACAACGCCGAGGCGGCCCGGTGGCTGCGAGAACAGGTGAAAATCAGCGCTTTGCAGTTGTCGCCCCCGACAGCTGCCTGAACCTTCCTGACGACAAAACCAACAAGAACACCCACAGACATGACCACACCCCTTTTGTCTTTGCAAGGCATCACCAAGCGCTACCCGGGCGTGGTGGCCAACCAGGACGTGTCGCTCACCGTGATGCCCGGCCAGGCCCATGCCGTGCTGGGCGAGAACGGCGCGGGCAAGTCCACCCTGATGAAAATCATCTACGGCTCGGTCAAACCCGACGAAGGCCAGGTGGTGTTCAACGGTCAGCCGGTCAATATCCGCAACCCGCAAGAAGCCCGCAAGCTGGGCATCAGCATGGTGTTTCAGCACTTCAGCCTGTTTGACACGCTCACCGTGGCCGAAAACGTGTGGCTGGGCCTGGACAAGTCGCTGAGCTTGGCCGAAGTGACCGAGCGCATTGTGGCCAAGGCCAGCGAATATGGCTTGGACCTGGAGCCCGAGCGCCCGGTGCACACCCTGAGCGTGGGCGAGATGCAGCGGGTGGAGATCATCCGCGCCTTGTTGACCGAGCCCAAGCTCTTGATTTTGGACGAGCCCACTTCGGTGCTGACACCGCAGGCGGTTGAAAAGTTGTTTGTGGTGCTGCACAAGCTGGTCAGCCAGGGCGTGAGCATTTTGTACATCTCGCACAAGCTGCACGAAATTCGGGCGCTGTGCAGTGCCTGCACGGTGCTGCGCGGCGGCAAGCTCACGGGCGTGTGTGACCCGCGAGAAGAAACGAACGCTTCGCTCAGCCGTTTGATGATTGGCGCCGAGCCCCCGGCTTTGCAGCATGTGGCGCGTGCGCCGGGTGGGGTGGTGTTGTCGGTGCAGGGCCTGAGCCTCACGCGGCAAGACCCGTTTGGCGTGGACCTGGACGGCATCAGCTTGCAGGTGCGTGCGGGCGAGGTAGTCGGCCTGGCCGGGGTGTCGGGCAATGGCCAGAAAGAATTGATGTGGGCCTTGTCGGGTGAAGACACCCGCTCTGGCGTGCAGTGTGGCGTGGCCAGTGTGAGCCTGTCTGGTCAAGCGGTGGCGGCTTTGGGGCCGGTGCCGCGCAGGCAAATGGGCCTGCATTTTGTGCCCGAAGAGCGATTGGGTCGGGGTGCCGTGCCCTCGCTCAGCTTGTCGCAAAACCTGCTGCTCACGCGCAGCGAGGCCGTGGGCGCGGGTGGCTGGGTGCGCATGGGGGCGCTGGCCGATCAGGCGCGCAGCATCATCGACCGTTTCAAGGTCAAGGCCTCTGGGCCCGATGCCGCCGCGCAGTCGCTGTCGGGCGGCAATTTGCAAAAGTTCATTGTGGGGCGCGAAATCAGCGCGGCCCCGAAGTTGCTCATCGTCTCGCAACCCACTTGGGGTGTGGACGTGGGCGCGGCGGCGCAGATTCGCGCCGAGATTTTGGCGTTGCGCGACGCAGGTTGTGCGGTGCTGGTGGTGAGTGAGGAGTTGGAAGAATTGTTCGAGTTGTCTGACCGATTGCATGTGATTGCCAAGGGGCGCTTGTCGCCGTCTGTGGCGCGGGCCGATGCCACGGTGGAGCGCATTGGCGAGTGGATGAGCGGCTTGTGGCCTGTCTCCCAGAACGACAAGGTACAGGAGGCGCAACATGCTCAAGCTTGAACCCCGTCCCCAGGCCTCGCGCCTGTGGACTTACGCCTCGCCCCTGCTGGCGCTGGTGCTCACCGTGCTGCTGGGCGTGGCGCTGTTCATGGCGCTGGGCAAAGACCCGGTGCGCGGGCTGCAGATGTTCTTTTGGGAGCCCATCAAAACCAGCTACGCGCTGGGCGAGTTGATGGTCAAGGCCACACCGCTCTTGGTCATTGCTTTGGGTTTGTCGGTGTGCTTCCGGTCCAACGTCTGGAACATCGGGGCCGAGGGGCAGTTTGTCATTGGCGCGGTGTGCGCCGGGGGCGTTGCGCTCTTGGCCGACAAAGACACGGGCCGCTGGATCGTGTTGGCCGTGTTGCTGGCGGGTGTGCTCGGCGGCATGTTGTGGGCGGGCATCACGGCGCTGCTGCGCGACCGCTTCAACGCCAGCGAGATTTTGGTCAGCCTGATGCTGGTGTACGTGGCTGACATGGTGCTGAGCTATCTGGTGTATGGCCCTTGGAAAGACCCGGCGGGTTTCAATTTTCCGCAGTCCAAAACCTTTGAGGTGGTCACGCAGATTCCGCGTTTGATGGCCGGTTCGCGCGTGAGCGTGGGCTTGCTCTTGGCGCTGGTCGGTGCCGGCTTGCTGTGGGTGTTCTTGTTCCGCACGCGGGCGGGCTTTGCCCAGCAAGTGGGTGGTCTGGCCCCAGCAGCGGCGCGTTATGCGGGCTTTTCTTCGCGCAAAGCGCTGTGGGTGGCGTTGCTCACATCGGGTGGGGCAGCGGGTTTGGCCGGTGCTTTGGAGGTGGCGGGGCCCATCGGGCAGCTGACGCCTTATGTGCCAGCGGGTTATGGTTTTGCCGCCATCATCGTGGCCTTTGTCGGGCGCTTGCACCCGGCGGGCATGGTGCTGTCGGCCGTGCTGATGAGCATGTTCTACATCGGGGGCGAACTCGCGCAGTCGCGCTTGGGTCTGCCCAAGTCGATCACGGGTGTGTTCCAGGGTTTGCTGCTGTTTTGTCTGTTGGCGTGTGACACGCTGGTGGCCTACCGTTTGCGCTGGGTGGCGGTCAAGAAAGGAGGCGTGTGATGGAGTCGTATGCATTGCTGATTGCAGCCACCCTGAATGCGGGCACGGTGTTGGCGCTGGCTGCTTTGGGTTTGCTCATCAACGAAAAAGCGGGCGTGGTCAACTTGGGGGCCGAGGGCATGATGCTGTGCGCCGCCATTGCAGGCTTTGCCTGTGTGGTGCACACCGGCAACGATTGGCTGGGTTTTGCGGCGGGCATGGGCGCAGGCGCGGTGCTGGCGGCCATTTTTGGGGTGCTGGTCATTTGGCTGGGCACCAACCAATACGCCACTGGGCTGGCGTTGAGTCTGTTTGGCGTGGGTTTTTCGGCCTTTGTGGGCATTGGCTATGTGCAAGAGAAGTTGCCCGAGCGCCCCAACTACGCCATTCCAGGTTTGGCCGACATCCCCCTGGTGGGGCCGGCCTTGTTCAAGCAGCACCCACTCGTGTATGGGGCGATGGCGCTGGTCTTGGTCCTGATCTGGTTTTTGTACAAAACCCGCACCGGTTTGGTGCTGCGGGCGGTGGGCGAGTCGCCTGCTTCGGCCCACGCTTTGGGCTACCCGGTGCGCCGCATCCGTTTGGCGGCCGTGGTGCTTGGTGGCGCTTTGTGCGGGCTGGCCGGGGCCTACATCTCGGTGAGTTATACCCCTCTGTGGGTCGAGGGCATGGTGGCGGGTAAGGGCTGGATCGCGCTGGCGCTGACCACCTTTGCCACCTGGCGTCCGGCACGGGTCTTGCTGGGTGCTTACCTGTTTGGTGGTGTGACCATGCTGCAGTTCCATTTGCAGGGCGTGGGCGTGCAAGTGCCCAGCCAGTTGCTCACGGCGCTGCCCTACATCGCCACCATCGTGGTCTTGGCATTGATTTCGCGCAACCCGACCTGGATTCGCGTGAACATGCCGGCCTCGCTGGGTAAGCCCTTTTATCCCGGTTCATAATTGTGTTTTTTCAACCCCTGTAACCCTGTTCCAAAGGACCTGACATGACAGACCTCTCCAAGCGCTCCATCGTCAAGATGGTGGCCCTGACCGCTGTGGCCGCCGCCGCACTGGTTGGCTGTGGCAAAAAAGAAGAAGCCCCCAAGGCTGAAGCCCCGGCTGCTGCGCCTGCCAAGGCCGAGCCCCTGAAGATCGCGTTTGCCTACGTCGGCCCTGTGGGCGACGGCGGTTGGACCTTTGCGCACGACAACGGCCGCAAAGAAGTCGAAAAAGCCTTCGGCGACAAAGTCGTCACCACCTTCGTTGAAAAAGTGCCAGAAAGCGCTGACGCCGAGCGCGTGATCCGCGACATGGTGGGCCAAGGCAACAAGCTGATTTTTGGGACCACTTTTGGTTACATGGAGCCCATGCTCAAAGTGGCCGCCGACAGCAAAGACGTGAAGTTTGAGCACGCCACCGGCTACAAAACTGCCGAGAACCTGCGCACTTACGACAGCCGCACCTACGAAGGCGCGTACATGGCCGGCGTGATCGCGGGCAAGATGACCAAGACCAACACCCTGGGTGTGGTCGCCTCCATCCCAATCCCTGAAGTGGTGCGCAACATCAACAGCTTCACCATGGGCGCGCAGTCGGTCAACCCCAAGGTCAAGACCAAAGTGGTGTGGGTGAACGAGTGGTTCAACCCACCGAAAGAAACCGAAGCTGCGACATCGCTGATCAACGGCGGCGCGGACGTGCTGATGCAAAACACCGACTCGTCGGCTGTGTTGCAGACTGCCGAAAAAATGGGCAAGCGTGCCTTTGGCTGGGACTCTGACATGACCGCCTACGGCCCCAAGGCCCACCTGGGTTCGGCCGTGATCAACTGGGGCCCTTACTACGTCAAAGCCGTGGGTGAAGCCCTGGAAGGCAAGTGGAGCACTGGCCAAAGCTGGTGGGGCGTGAAAGAAGGCGCGATCGACATGGTCAACGTGGCCGCTGACGTGCCAGAAGACACCCAAAAGAAAATCACTGAGATCAAAGCCGGTTTGAAAGACGGCAGCTTCTCCATCTGGAAAGGCCCGATCGTGGACCAAGCCGGTAAAGAAGTGCTGGCCAAAGACGCTGTTGCTGACGACAAGTTCCTGGGTGGCGTGATGTTCTACGTCAAGGGCGTGGAAGGCAAGATCCCAGGCAAGTGATCTGATCTTTTTTTGCGGCGGCATGGTCCGCCCAGTTCAACCGCCCGATGTTCATCGGGCGGTTTTTTTTTGGGTGCCCGAGCGCAGAGGGGGGCTTCATCTTGGATTTTCTGATTTGTTAAAACTGTAAAAAATCATTGTTATTAATATTTCTTTGATATACAATAAAAACATCAATTGCTTAAAAAGTACCAACAAAATTGGTATTTGATGTTTTCAAGGAAGTTGTCCATGTCCTCCCCGATCGGATCCATTCAAAAATGGGTGTTGTCTGACACTTCATGGCCCCAATGGGGCAGGTCGCAATGGCGCCTGACATGGCCCTTCACACGACGGGCCTTGAAGGGGTCTTCCCGCAGAAACCGTTACTTTTTTTCCATCGTCTGCATCTGGGTGCTGGCGCTTCACTTGACGCACTTGATGGCCAAAAGCGATCACGGGCCCATCGTCTGGGGGCCGCCTGTGGAGCCGCCTGGCTCGGTCATCGTGACAAACGGTCAGACCGAGCTGACATCGGCCGCATTGCAAGGGCAAAACCGTGCGGACGATGAAAAAAGCGAACTGGCCGATGGTGAAGTACCGCCCCATGGCTTGAGAGCCACCTTGCGTCAGTGGAGTGAGGCATGGCAGCGGCAGGACGTCCCCGCGTATTTGGACATGTACACCCCTGAGTTTGTGCCCTCAACGGGTTTCAGTCGGGACGCCTGGGTGCAGTCACGAACCCAAAGAATCAGGGAAAAACGCAGCATCCGCCACGAGATGCGCGATCTGGACATTCAAATGAGCACCTCAACAGCGGTGGTCAAATTCACCCAAATTTACCAAGATGAAAAGGTCAAGCTGATCGATCAAAAAACCATGCATTGGGTCTATCGCGATGGTCTTTGGATGATTTCCTTGGAAAAGACGAACTGAGCCATGGGTGACAAGGCCGCGAAGGCCTGGTGGGACAATTTACCGATCCGCTCTGAATGGGCGAACGATGGAAGGATCTGATCTTGTTCAAACACCTCGAATTACCTGGGAGTCCTTGGCGTTCGCTGCGGCAAATTCAGGCCGACTTTGGCGCAACTTATTTTGGCAATGCCTTGATCGGCTTCATCTTTGCAACCACCGGTCCGGTGGCCATCATTTTGTCGGTCGGATCACGGGGTGGTTTGTCGCCACAAGAGCTGGCCTCTTGGGTGTTTGGTGTGTTTTTTGTCAACGGTTGGGTGACCTTGTTCATGAGCTGGCGCTACGCCACCCCTTTGGCATTTGGCTGGACCATTCCAGGCACGGTGCTGGTAGGGCCTGCCTTGCAACACCTGAGTTTTCCGCAGGTGATGGGGGCGTTTTACGTCACGAGTGTGCTGATCTTGTTGCTGGGCCTGAGTGGCTGGGTCAAGCGGGTCATGGCGGTGTTGCCCATGCCCATTGTCATGGGCATGGTGGCCGGGGTGTTTTTGCGATTTGGCCTCGACATTGTGCGTGCGCTGCACAGCGATGTGGCCATTGCCGCCCCCATGGTGGCCGTGTTTTTGCTGCTCTCGGCCCAGGCCAGTTGGGGCAAGCGTCTGCCGCCGGTGATTGGCGCTTTGCTGGTGGGGGCCGTGGCGGTGGGCTTGTCGGGCAGACTGGACCCTTCGGCGCTGGGGCAGTTGAGCCTGGCGCAGCCCCTCATTCAGGCGCCGGTCTGGTCATGGGCGGCCATGCTGGAGTTGGTGGTGCCGTTGACCATCACCGTGCTGGTGGTGCAAAACGGTCAAGGTGTGGCGGTGCTTAAAAACGCGGGGCACGAGCCGCCGGTCAACATGATTGCTGTGGCCTGCGGTCTGGGCGCGGCCGTGAGTGCGGTTTTTGGTGCCGTCAGCACTTGCCTGACCGGTCCCACCAACGGCTTGCTGACCTCGACCGGTGAAAAAAAACGCCATTACAGCGGTGCTTTGGTGTTTGGCGTCTTGGCTTTGATGTTTGGTTTGATGGCCCCCACCTTCACCAACTTGATGCTCGCCTGCCCCAAGGAATTCATCATGGTGCTGGGGGGCTTGGCCATGTTGCGGGTCTTGCAGGGGGCTTTTGTGGCCTCGTTTGGAGCGGGCAAGTTTTCACTGGGTGCCTTGGTCAGCCTGTTGGTCACAGTGGCTGACTTGGGCTTGTTCAACATTGGTGCAGCCTTCTGGGGCCTGGTGGCCGGTTTTGCCGTGTCTTGGTGGATGGAGCGAGGCGACTTCCAGAAGGCCTGAGGCCCGCTTCAGACTTCTTGAACAATCGTGTTGGACAAAACGCCGATGCCCTCGATCTCAATCTCGCACACGTCACCCGGCACCATCCACACAGGCGGTGTGCGGGCATAACCCACACCAGCGGGGGTGCCGGTGATGATCACGTCACCGGGCTCCAGCGTCATGCATTCGGTGATGATGACCAGGGCCTCGCGTACGTTCCACAAAAAATCACGCGTGTTGGCGTCTTGCATGACCTGGCCATTCAGGCGGCTTTGGATGCGCAAGCCCTCTGCACCCACAGGCAATTCATCGGGTGTGACGATCCAAGGGCCAAAGCCTCCGGTGGCATCGAAATTTTTGCCAATCGTCCATTGCGCCGATTTGCGTTGGTAGTCGCGCAGGCTGCCATCGTTGAAGCAGGCGTAACCAAACACACAGTCCAGGGCATTGTCGGCATGCAGGTGGCGGGCTTTTTGTCCAATGATGACGGCCAATTCGGCTTCGTAATCCAGTTTGGTGGACACTTTGGGGCGCACGATGGGGCCGTTGTGCGGCGTCATGGAGGTGGCCACGCGCATGAAAAAGCTGGGGTATTCGGGACGGGCGTTGCCGCCTTCCTTGGCGTGATCGGCGTAATTCAAGCCCATGCACACAATTTTGGGCGGTTGAGCGATCGGCACTTCAAATTGCACATGGGCCAAAGACTGAAAGGTATCGGCTGGTGTTTGGCTCAGCTTGTGTGCCACGCGTTCGCGCACCACCGGGTCAAACAAGGCGGAAATTTCGGGGGCAGCGGTGGCATCGAGCATGGCCAAGTCAACGAACTGGTGGGACGTGCCCGAGGGCATGACGCCCACGCGTGCTTGACCATGCTGCACGTAACGAAACAATTTCATGGTGAGTCTTTCCTGAAGGTGCTGTGTCGGGGCGCGAGGGTGCGCAAATGCAAAGGCTGCATTATCCGAACAGGACGGGTTTGAAGGTGTAAGCTTGGCTACAGCGGTTGCAGCTCGCGGATTGCACCGCCACACACATCGCGCCTGAAGGGGGCACCATGCTCGAACGCTTCATCCAAAACAAGAAACTCGATGCCGCCAAATTGACGGCCAAAAAATTGTTGAGTGCGCGAGGTGAGGCCAACGCCCAAAGCATGGCCATGAAACTCATTGAGAGTTACGAGCACCTCGATCCACGCAGCCAGACCGATTTTTTCCACCACCTGTCGAGCCAATTCAATCCCGATCCGGCTTTGGTCTTGGCCGCAGCCCAGCGCTACCACTCCGAACGCAACGAATCCAGCTTGATCCAGCTGTGTCAGGTGGTGGAGCCCCCTCGGCAAGAGTTGCTGCGTCGTGTGAACAGGGCGCCTTCGGGCACGGCCACTTTGTTGAAAATGCGCCGCAACCTCTTGTCTTGCCTCAAAGAGCATCCGGCGTTCGAAGCTGCCGACGCGGACTTGCACCATTTGCTGAGTTCCTGGTTCAACCCCGGTTTTTTGGAGCTGCACCAGATCACATGGAATTCACCCGCGCAGTTGCTCGAAAAAATCATCGAACACGAGTCCGTTCACGCCATTGACGGGTGGGACGACTTGCGCCGCCGTTTGCAACCCGATCGTCGGTGTTTTGCATTTTTTCACCCCCAACTGCCAGGCGAGCCGCTGATTTTTGTCGAGGTGGCCTTGGTGTCCCACATGGCCAAAAATGTGGCGGATTTGATCAACAAGCAGGCCCCGGTGGGCGACCCCAAAAGTTTCAAAGCGGCTATTTTTTACTCCATCAGCAATTGCCAGCCAGGTTTGAGGGGCGTGTCTTTGGGCAACTTCCTGATCAAACGGGTGGCTCAAAAACTGATTGAGGACATCCCGACCCTGAAAATGTTCTCGACCCTCTCGCCCATTCCGGGTTTCACCCAGTGGCTGGATGCGGGCGCTGCCTTGCCCGAAGAAAAGCTCAGTTCGGCTCAGCAGCGCAAATGGCATGAGGCTAAAAATAGCTTGTCGATTGGCAGCCTGAGCTGGGCAGAACGATTGAAAAATGGCTGGCATCCCGAGCGCAGCGATCCGCATGAAAAAACGCCACTCATGCGTCTGTGTGCCCTGTACCTGATGCACAAAACCCCTGAGCCTCAAGGCGACGCCGTGGGTAAATTTCACTTGAGCAACGGAGCCACCCTGCACCAGATCAATTGGGCTGCCGATCTGTCCTCAAAGGGGCTGCAACAATCGGCCGGGCTGATGGTCAATTACCTTTATGAGCTGGACAAAGTCGAAGAGCAGCATGAAGCCTTCAGCCACAAGAAGGTCTGCTGGTCACGCGGTGTGGAAAAGCTGGTTTAGTCGCGACGTGCCGCCTGGTGGCTGCCATGTCAAACACACGACAGGCTTTCAATGCGATTCTGATAGCCTGAGTTGATTTGCCACATTGATCAGGAAATTAGCTGTGAACACTCTGTCCTTGAACCAAGCCAACCTCATCTTGCAAGGTGCCATCGCGGCTGCGCGAGCCGCCTCCTACAAACCCATGGGCATTGTGGTGCTTGATGCCTCCGGGCAGTTGGTGGCTTTTGCGCGTGAAGATGGTGCCAGCATGTTCCGCTTTGACATCGCCCGGGGCAAAGCCTGGGGCGCTGTCGGCATGGGCTCGTCCAGCCGTGCTTTGGCCGAACGGGCCAAAGACAACCCCAACTTTTTTGTGGCCTTGGCCGCCACGGCAGAGGGCAAGTTTTTGCCACAACCGGGCGCTGTCCTCATCAAGGATGCCCAAGGCCAGATCTTGGGATCTGCAGGCGCCAGTGGCGGCACCGGTGATGAGGATGAGTTGATTTGCATCGCAGGCATTCAGGCCGCTGGCTTGGTGGCGGGTTGAGGCCATGGCCACGGCAGGAAAAACCAAGCCCGCTTTGCCTCGGGTGGGTGTTGTGGGTCTGGGCATCATGGGCGGCACCATGGCCGAAGCTTTGCTGCAGCAGGGTTACACGGTGTGTGGCTGCGACATCAATGCGAAAGCCTTGGCACGCCTCAAGCGTGCCGGTGGTCAGTGCCTGGGCAGTGCGGCCGATGTGGCCAGCCAGTCGGACGTGGTGATCGTCTCCTTGTCCACCTCACAAGCCTTGGCCCAAGTGACCCAATCGATCGCGGCCCTGCCCAAGTCGCAATGGGCACACAAGCCCATCGTCATCGAGACCAGCACCTTGCCCATGGCGGACAAAGACGCGTGTGCCAATGCCTTGGGCAAGTTGGGCATCGTCACTTTGGACGCGCCCATCAGCGGCACCGCCGTGCGCATCAAAGAGCGGGCCTGGACGTTTTTTGTCAGTGGCAAAGAAACGGCGCACCGAAAGGTCTTGCCCGTGCTGCAGGTGTTCACGGACAAGGTGTCTTTTGTGGGGCCTTACGGCAACGGCACCAAGATGAAGTTTGCGGCCAACCATTTGGTGGCCATTTACAACGTGGCTTATGCAGAATCCGTGACGCTGGCCCGCAAAATGGGGCTGAACCCTCAGGACGTCCTGGATCTCTTTGGCAACAGTCCCGTGCTGGGCACAGGCGTCATGCGCTTGCGCATGCCCATGATGCTGGAACGCCAATACAGCCCACCCACCATGAAGGTTGAGGTCTGGCAAAAAGACATGCAGGTCATTGGCGACATGGCCAAGTCGGTGGATTGTCCGACCCCTTTGTTCTCGACCTGCGCCGCGATCTACACCAGTGCCATGGCCCAGGGGCTGGCCCTGGAAGACACGGCGTCGACGGCCGAGGTCATGTCGGCCATGGCAGGTATTGCACCCGCCAAGGGGCGAAGCAAAAAACCGGTCAAGCCTTGATCTTGGATGTTGATTTGGCCTTGGCTGTCGATTTGGTTGAGGCCTTGGCGGGACTTTTGGCAGGTTTTGTTTTGGCGGGGTTTTTTTTTKSCGTGGTGGSCMGTTTTTTTGCCGCTTTTTTCGCTGCTTCGATYAAGGGCCATTTGTCGCGCACCGCCTTGTAGGCGTCCAGCGCGGCCGGACCGCCCCCGTAAAGGAAGGAGTGCCAAATCAGCTCGCGCAATTCTT